>JAUXDD010000152.1 GCA_030618465.1 Desulfobacteraceae bacterium | reverse complement strand
GAAACTGCAATCTGAATTGAGTGAGCTCAAGGCGCAGTTTATTGAATTTAGAAAGCAATTCGAATAGCAACGACTGAATCTCTTTTTATTTTTTTGCCGCAGACAGACGCAGATGGTCACAGACATTTTATCCGGCCGACCTGGCCGAATAAAAGCACCAATCGCTTCACGAAAATTCCAAAGTACACCTTTCCCGGAAGAAATGAAATTAATTGTCGGTCAGGTCGACCGACAATTTGTCTGCGTATATCTGCGTTCGTCTACGGCTAAAAAAATTATATATTTGAGACCAGCGTTTTAAAATTTTTCAAGCACATCACCGACCGCTTTCGTAAGCCGCCTGTTTTCATCCTGAGTCAAACCGTTTGCGCCAAACCGCCCCCGATAATGAAGATAAAGGAGATGCGCCATATCTTCACACCGGATCAAGGACGGTGATGCCTGTTCAATCCGTTTCATCCACAGGGTCAGTGTTTCCCACGGATATCTTTCAAACCCCAGTTCATTCAGTCGTTTTTCTATCCGGTAAAACCCGGAATCTTTTCCCTGGAAGAAAGCAGACGTTGCCTGTTGTTCATGGCCTGTTTTTATACGCCGAATCTTTTTCCTTACATACATCCTCCGTGCAAGAATAATGACCAGGGGCACAAGGAGCCACCAGGCATATTTTTTGGGGTCGCCTTTACCGGTTCCCCATCGCCATTCGGAAATTTTAAACACAAGAAAGGACAAGATATCCTGGAAAACATGCATTTTTGATGCGTTTTTTTCTTCAATACCGACCCATGAGGCGGAAGTGGTGTCAAGATTTCGCCATGTACCGTCCACATAAACCAGTGCCCATGCATGCGCATGCCGCATCCTCACTACAATCTTGTTTTCCAGTTCGCTGAACTCATGGGCGGAATAGCCGGATGCATAGCGGGCCGGGATGCCGCATGCACGCAGAATAAGTACGGTGGCGGTGGCAAAATATTCACAATGGCCGGTGCGGGACTCTCGCAGGAAATCCGTTAATGGCGTATTCCCTTTTCCCGGGTTGGCCGGCTTCAGGGAATATGTGAATTTCTCCTGAAAAAAATCATACAGTAAACTGACGATTTCCGCGGGCTGTTTTGATGTCAACCGGAGTTCTTCGACGACCTGTAAAATCGCGGCCATCTCTTTTTTGGGGATATTCAGGTCTCTTTCGTCAGGGGGCAAATCACCGGCTGCATTCGTATTATATCTGACCCTATAGCTTATCAGGCCGGGCCCGTCTTCAACTTTTACAGCCCCCAGGGGATTCTGCATTAACCGTAATACAGGAAGGTCTTCTATCTGAAAAACACCGTTCGGCAGTTTTAACATGCCTTTGCCTCTTTTCAGGGGAGAGTAGACGGTAAATGCTTTGCCTGTCCCCGGATCTTTCTGCAGTTTCCATGTTGTCAGGTCCGGTTCAGGTGATATTTCCTTAAATGCAAAATGGGTGGCATACCATGTTGATCCATTGTACGTATTATAGCCTGCTTCCCGAACAAGGACAGGATTGAACGGACTTGAATCCGGCATTATTCTGAAAACGATTCGATCGGACAGTTTAAGCTCGCCGATATCTCCTATTGACGTGGTTCTCCTGAAAGGATCGGTATCTTTGAAAAACAAACCGGTGGTCAGGTCGGTTACGATGTTCTGCAGGCGATAAAGGCCCAAATGCCCGGCATATCCCATACATCCTGCCGCAACCAGCATCATTATCCACAATATGGGTGAAAACCGCCTGGAGCGATGAGGCCAGAGCGCCCAGGCTGCCAGAAAAAAAAGACAGATGTAGAAGCTGCCATCTTTGATGTTGGCACTGCCAGCAGAAATAATGCAAAGGACAATATACGGATAAGACAGTTGTATGGTGATATCCGGCTTCTCCCTGCCTGCTTCCTTCTTTCGTGCGAGCAACATAAGGGACCGGATATCAATCCTTCCGGCAGCACTGTATTCCTGGGCAACCAGAAGGGGGAAAACAACCATGGGAAGCCATTTGAAAATAATCATTATGGCTGTAAGCGGATTTGTGGAAACAACAAAAATGACAACCCCTGCCAGCAAAATTGCGCATACATCAGAGACCCGGTTAAAATCAGACAGGGATAAATCCCATTTTGACTGAACAAGGCGGGCGCCCTCAAGAACAAGTGCCATGACGATTGCCGGATACAGCAATCCTGCCTGCCGGCCCCAGAAAATAATCGTTGCGCCTGTCAGCAAAGGGGGTGTTTTCATAATCCGGCCAATCCTTCTTCGATGTTATCCACTGTTAACACGTGAAAATTCTTTTGATCCCCCTTCATGTGGCCTGTATCCTGATCCTGACCCTGTCCAGATCCGGGTCCGGCATCGTCAGTAATAACAATCACCACCAGGGGTACATTAAGGCTTTGAAGGGTCTTTATCATTTTTTTTCTTTCCTCATCCCATGATAACAGGATACAGACACATCCGCTTAATAAGGGCGCATGATTGATAAGCATGGGCAACAGGTCGGAAAATGGTTTGTGGTTACAATGCTGCACACAGGCAAGAACTTCCATCATCCTGTCTGTGTTGGACAGCCCCCTGCCTGACGAAAAGCAGTAGGCCCGGGTTCCCATAAACATCAGATCCAGGAGAGACTCATGGGTTTGCATGTTACTCACAAAGGAAGCGGCAACAGAAACAGCTTCCTCGAAAATCCTGCTGTGCGGTCTTTGCTGGAATGTATCCAGTATCAAGGCGTGGCGGACAAAAAATTCATCCTGAAATTCCTTGATTATCAATTTACCGGCCTTTGCCCAGCTTTTCCAGTGAATCTGCCGCATGGAATCACCGGGGCGATAGTCCCGCAACGATACAAATTCATCTGAATTTCCAATTGAAGATGCCAGTGCAACGCCGCCTGGATGATGTTTTCTCATACCGGGAAGGTTAACCTTCGGCAGTGTATATCTTTTTGGCAGAACAAGAATGCACTGGTGGTTCAAAACAGTAAAAAAGGATTTAAACAACCCCAGGGGGTCGGGCCGGAAAACAGTGAACCCTGTCAGTTCCAGGTATCCCCTGTGCAGCGGTATGACATCAACATTTGCATGCCCTTTTCCATTAGGTGAAAGCGCAGGTACCGGATGCTCTTTTACCGTTGCTTTCAGGTCCCTGTAAATCAGCCACATCCATCGATGATACATCACATTTCTGTCCCAGGCATTGCGTTTTTCTTCGCCCGGTTCCCTGGCCCTTATGAATTCATCAAAAGACGGACGCGAATCCTCCAGGTTCTCGTTAAAATATAAACCCTTCTGTTTTTTTGCGGTTCGGTTGTGAATCTCAATGGAATAGGTCAAGGTTTCGCCCACCGTGGCAAATTTCGGCAGTTTCCGGGTCACTGTAAACCGGGCGCGAAAAAAAACACTGCATACCATTGAGACGGCAAGAAGGGGTAAAACAAAAGCAAACACCTGATAAATGGTACTCTGTCTGGTATCCAGGCCAAGGCCCGCAGAAATCGCAAGGATGACCAGCACCAGCACTCCGGCACGGGTAAACCGCCTTTTTCGCCAGTTGGCAGCAGCGTAAAAAAAGCAGTATGCTTTGTAAAGAAAACGTTTCATGGGCAGTTTGATAAATTAATTGTTATTGTTGCCACAAAGGCACGAAGACACCAAAAGAATATTATATTTTTTTTCGTATCTTTGTGTCTTCGTGACAAAATTATTTTTTCAGTATTGATTGAATCTATCTCGCCTATGTGGGAACCGGGGTGGTTGTTAATATCTCTTCAACAGCACCCTGGGCGGTCTGGCCGGAAAACCGGGCCTGTGGGTCCATTACAAGCCTGTGGGCAATGACTGCCACGGCAATTTCCTGTATATGATCCGGGGAGACAAATTCATAGCCATCAAAAAGGGCCAGGGCACCGGCAGTCTGCATCAGGGCAAGGGACGCCCTGGGGCTGGCACCTAATACGACTCCCGGAAAAGACCGGGTGGCTTTCACGATTTCCACGATATAATGTTTCAACTCTTCACTGATATAAACATTTTTCACCTGTTTTTTTAAAGCCAGGATATCTTCAATGGTCACGCAGGAAGATATGCTTTCTATGGGATGGGTATCTTTCTGGGCCGAAAGAACAGCCACCTCATCTTCAGCACTGATATACCCCAGGCTGAACTGAAGGGCGAACCGATCCATCTGGGCTTCCGGAAGGGGATAGGTGCCGCAGGACTCAACCGGGTTCTGGGTGGCAATAACAAAGAAAAGATCCTCAAGCCGGTACAGGTTGCCGTCAATACTCACCTGTTTTTCCCCCATGGCTTCCAGCAGGGCGGATTGGGTTCGGGGAGACGCCCGGTTGATCTCGTCTGCCAGCAGAATATTTGTAAATACAGGGCCATTGTGCAACCGGAACTCCCTGTCTTTTGGATCAAAAATGGAAACGCCGAGAATATCCGACGGCAGGAGATCCGGGGTGAACTGGATACGCGTAAACCGGGTATCAATGGAAAGTGCCAGTGTTTTGGCCAGTGTTGTTTTGCCGGTTCCAGGGTAATCTTCCAGCAGAATATGGCCGCCGCCTGCAAAACCGGCCAGAAGCAGACGGATAGCCCTGGCCTGGCCCTTCATTACTTTTTCAATATTGTCGAAAACCTTTTTGAACGTTTCACCGGCTGATATGGTATTATGATCTGTCATTTTTTATTTTTCCTTTTCTTCCTAAGCCAGTTATTAGGTGTGGGGATTGCATATTTTGTTTTATGGTGGTAAATTCCATTCTTTTAAATATTTGATTTTAATATTGAAAGAAAAATGAACACCATGAAAAGACTTATAACATCAGCATTACCTTATGTAAATAACGTCCCTCACCTTGGCAATATCATCGGCTGTGTGCTGTCTGCCGATGTCTATGCCCGGTTCTGCCGGTTAAAAGGGTATGACACCCTGTATGTATGCGGAACCGATGAGTACGGAACAGCAACAGAGACAAAGGCAAGGGAAGAAGGACTGACTCCCCGCCAGCTATGCGACAAATATCACAAACTTCACAAAGAAATTTATGATAATTTCAATATATCCTTTGATATTTTCGACAGGACATCGATCCCGGAACAGACAGAAGTAGCCCAGGCCATATTCAATGATCTGGATGAAAACGGACTGATTTCCGAGCAGACCACCCAGCAGACATTCTGCAAACAGGACGGTATTTTCCTGGCAGACCGCTATGTGGAAGGCACCTGCCCGGATTGCGGATTTGAAGAGGCCCGGGGCGACCAGTGCGATAGCTGCGGCAGGCTGCTGGAACCGGAAAATCTGATCAACTCACGCTGTAAAATATGCAGTACACCGCCGATTTTAAAAGAAACATCCCACCTTTACCTGAACCTGGACCAGTTGCAGAAACGGCTTGAAAAATGGGCACGGGAGACAGGTAAAAAGGGGAACTGGACCAATAATGCCATCACCACCACAAAGGCATGGTTTGACCGCGGCCTTCAGCCGCGCCCCATCACCAGGGATCTTTCCTGGGGAATCCCCGTTCCCAGACCGGGATATGAAAAAAAGGTCTTTTACGTATGGTTTGATGCGCCCATCGGCTATATATCCATGACAAAAAAAATGCGGGAAGACTGGAAAGAGTGGTGGCAGAATCCGGAACAGGTGCGGCTGTACCAGTTCATGGCAAAAGACAATATCCCCTTTCATACGGTTATTTTCCCTGCATCCCTTATGGGCACGGGGAAAAAATGGACACTGCTCCACCATATCAATGCCACCGAATACTTAAATTATGAAAACACAAAATTCTCCAAATCCCGGAATATCGGCATATTTGGCAATGATGTAATAAAGACCGGAATTAATGTTGACCTCTGGCGTTTTTACCTTCTATCCATGCGACCGGAAAGAAATGATTCGGATTTCACCTGGGATGATTTTATTGAAAAAGTCAATTCAGAGTTTATTGACAATATCGGGAACCTGGTCAACCGCTCCCTTGTTTACCTGAAAAAGAATTTTGACGGTGAGATCAGGGACCTGGACCTTCCTGATACCCATCAGACGTTTACTGGTGAATGCACAAAGGAATTCGAAAAAGTTACAGCTGCTCTTGAGGGTGTAAAAATCCGAGAAGCCTTACGCCTGATGCTTGCCATCGGCAACCGGGGCAATAAGTTTTTCCAGGACATGACACCCTGGGAAAAAATCAGGACCGAACCCGACCATGCCCATGCCACGGTTTCCCTGCTGGCATATCTCGTGCGCAGTCTTGCTGTTTCGCTCAGCCCCTATATGCCGGACACATCGGATCGAATGACGGCCATGATGAATCTGAATGATATAGACTGGAATTCAATCGGCAGCTTTAAAGGCCTTGACGGTCACCAAATCGGAAAGACAGAAATTCTGCATAAAAAACTGGATAAAAAACTGGCTGAAAAATTCAGGAAAAAATTCAGCGGCGGGCAGACCGGCTTTGGTCATCTGCAACTCACCGTGGGACAGATCAGAGATGTAAAAAAACATCCGGATGCAGATCAACTGTACCATATGCAGGTAGACCTGGGTGAAGCCAACATGCGAAGCATCGTGGCCGGCCTTGTGAAAAACTATACACCGGAAGAACTTGACGGGAAAAAAATTATCCTTCTGGCCAACTTGAAACCGGCAAAACTTCGCGGCATCATGTCCGAGGGGATGGTCCTTGTTTGCAAAAAGAAAAAAAAGCTGGAGCTTTTAGACGGTTCGCCATTCGAAGTCGGACAGATTGCAGAGGTTGAAGGCGAAAAAGCTGATCACAGGGAAATAACCATCGAAGAATTCGGGAAAACACCCCTGCGGGTAAAAGACGGACAACTGATGTTTGATGACGAGTTGTGTACAATCAAAGGAGCGCCTGTTGAAACTCACCTTGTCAAAAATGGCAAAGTCTGCTGAAACAATCAGCAAAAATAAATTTCTTTCCCTGTCTTCAAAAAGGCAGCACGAACTTCTGGCCGCCTTTTCCAGGCACACCATGGATAACAGTAAAGACGTTGAGCTGTTTTTAAAGCGATATGACGAACTCCAGTCCTGGGCCGGCCTGGACCGGTATACACCGCCTTCATGGCTGTCTGTTCCGGAGGCCCTTTCTGAATTTTTTGCATTCCACAACAGCTTTTCACCTTCGGGTATTGAACCGGAATCAACTGAAGGGCAGGAACCCGGCCCCCTGTCATGGGAACCCACACTGAATGTTGAAGTGGCATTCGACCAGATCAGAAGCCCCTACAATGTGGGGTCCATCTTAAGGATTATTGACAATTTTGGTTTCAAGGGGCTTGTGCATAGTTCACCCGGACTACGGCTTGATCATCCGCAGCTTGTAAAAGCATCAAGGGGGTGCCGGCAATGGATTCCTGCCCGCTTTGTAGAAAACCTTCCGGACTATTTTCGACAGGCAGATATTCCTGTGATCGGTATTGAAAACGATCCGGAAGCAATTCCGGTATCATCGTGGGACCCTCCTGAGCAGTGCATACTGGTTGTGGGAAATGAAGAGTACGGCATCGCCGATGCGGTTCGATCCTGCTGCAGCCGGACCATTCATATTCCCATGGCCGGGTTTAAGCGGTC
>JAUXDD010000007.1 GCA_030618465.1 Desulfobacteraceae bacterium | reverse complement strand
GATTCCGTTTTTTTGTTTCCATCCCTTTTTGGTATCGGCACAGGGCTGCCCGTATTTATCGTTGCTTTCATGATCGGATTCAGTTTTCGGAATATAGGTAAGGCATTGAATATCATCTCACGGTTTGAATACTGGGCCAGAAAAACTACCGGCGTCATCTTTATTCTTGTGGGCGGGTTTTACGTATGTGTATATCTGTTAATATAATTGGAGTATATATAAAATGAATGAAAATAAAAACCATGATTTTTCCATTTACCTTAAATCTACCCGGTTTATCGACAGCAATTCAGACAGCATTATCGAATACGCAAAACAATCATGTGCAGGTGCGGAATCTGATATTGGCAGGGCTATTAAGCTTTATTATGCGGTCCGGGATGATATCCTGTATGATCCCTATGGTATTGATCTGGCGGAAGACAGCATAAAAGCCAGTGCGGTTCTCAAGAAAAGAACCGGTTATTGTGTGGCAAAGGCTGTCCTGCTTGCGGCTGTCCTTCGATCACAGGGCATCCCCAGTCGTCTCGGGTTTGCCGATGTAAAAAATCATCTTGTCACCAAAAACCTGCAGGAATTGATGGGATCCGATATTTTTACCTATCACGGCTATACCGAGGTTTACCTGAATGAAAAGTGGGTAAAGGCAACTCCTGCCTTTAACCTGACCCTGTGCGAACGCTTTAAGGTGAAGCCCCTTGAGTTTGACGGAATAAACGACTCTGTTTTCCATCCATATGACCGCACCGGAAGCCGGCATATGGAATACCTGGTTGATCATGGCCATTTTGCCGATCTGCCTGTTGAAAGAATTCACCAGTCCTATATGGAACATTACCCGACTCTTGCCGGGAATCTTGAAAGACCGGTTAAGGGTGATTTCGCAAAAGAGGCTGAAGGGGAAAATAAATAGCACCTGACCGAAAAATATTTTTACTAACGTCCTTTATAAACAGCTTTTCGCTTTTCCCTGAAAGCCTTCATCCCTTCCCTGGAATCTTCAGTTGAGAAAATGGGCCAGCCAATTTCATCCTGTTTTGCCATGGCTTCGTCTTCAGGCATACATTCCTGGAGATCGCGAAGGGTCCGGGTGAGTGCCTGTATGGAAAGGGGGGCATTTTCGCAGAGTTCATGTGCCCATTTGACAGTTTCTTCCAGGGCCTTGCCTTTTGGAACAATACGGTTTATCAGACCCCATTCCAGCGCTTTCTGAGCGGTGATGTGGTGTCCAAAAAGAAGCATTTCTGCAGCCAGGCAATAGGGGATCTGCCTGCGCAGACGAACGCCGGAACCACCTAGCGGATAGAGTCCGCGCGTCACTTCAGTTATACCGAATGTGGCATCTTCTGCGGCCACACGAATATCTGTTCCCTGCAGAATTTCCGTGCCGCCGGCTACCGCATATCCTTCAACCGCGAGAAAGATTGGTTTGTCAGGACGATTGTCACGCAGGAGTGATCGCCAGTGCAGGTTCGGAATATCCTGCAACAGGCGTTGAATTTCTTCCGTATCATCTCCGCCCTCAGGGCCTACTTTCAGGTCCATGCCCGCACAGAAGGTATCCCCCTTGCCGGTCAGGATACCGCAAATAAGCCCTGCATCATCTCCCAGGAGCTTCCACGCCCTGTACATGCCGATGAGCATGGCGGGTGTCAATGCATTCTTTTTTTCCGGTCGATTGAGTGTGACGATCATGACCTGTCCGTCTTTTTCAACTGTGCAGTTTTCGGTTGTAATGTCTAATTGTTTCGCCATGTGGCCTCCTTAAATAAAAAAAATATGAAATAAAGGAATAAATTTTAAGAAAACGGTTGGTTAATTTAGCATGAGTATTCCTTTTATTTTGAAACGAATATGTATGTTAGAATAAAAAGGAAGTTTTATCAAATATAACTTTTGACGTAACATCCAGGATAGGCTATTAAATCTAATTGGTTTGATGGATGTAATTTTTACTTAGCGTCTATCCAGAAATGAGATAGTTTGTTCAATTTCAAGGAAGGCGAAATTTTTAACCGGAGAATTTTCAAAGATGCGATTTTTCAATAAAACCGTAGTTAATTACCCGAAACTGATAGTGATGATTATTACTGCAATGACGATTTTTTTTGGATATCATCTGACACAACTTCAGATCGATAATAATGTAACCAACATGCTGCCGGAGGACAATCCCACCAGGATGGCCCATGAAGCTATTGAGGAAGAATTTGGTGTGGCCGATATGGTTATGATCGGCCTTTTGACAGATACCATTTTTAATACTGAGTTTTTATCAAACATAAAAACATTATCAAGAAAATTAAAAAAATTACGGATCGAATCCGATCCATTTGAAGATCCTGAAACCGGTGAGATACAAACAAAAAAGAAGAAATGTATTGCAGATGTGACCAGTATCTCCACGACCAATTATATTGAAGGTGATGAATACGGCATGACGGTTTCCACTCTTATGAAGCGGGTACCGAAAACAAAAGAAGAAATGGATAATTTGAAAAAACGAATATTTTCGTGGGATTTTTATATTAATAATATGGTGTCTGAAGATGGCAGGGCCACAATTATTGCCATTGAATATAAAAACAGTCTGTCGCCGGATGAACTGGTCAGAAGCACGGATGCCGTGCAGAAACTTGCAAAGGGAATTCAATTTGGTGACAATGTAAGCGTTTATATTGCCGGTGAGCCTTTTGCCAGGGGAATGATTATCAAGAACATGATGAGAGATTTTACCCTGATGGTACCGGCGGTATTTGCTGTTGTGGTTGTTTTCCTGATTATCGTTATGCGGCGAATATCCAGTATTATCCTTATATTTCTGACCATTGCAGTAAGTGTTGTGTGGACAATGGGGCTGATGTCCCTGTTCGGATTTACCATGAGTCTGACAACCTCTGTCATCCCGGTACTTCTTGTTGCCGTTGGCAGCGCCTATTCCATCCATATTGTGAACCACTATAACGACGAACGGGCAGAAGGAAAAAATGCGGCTGAGGCGGTTGAGAATTCAATTTCTATTGTGGGAATTTCTGTTTTTGGCGCTGCGTTAACTACCATGGCCGGGTTCATGTCCTTGATGAGTTCAAATATTGTTCCCATATGGGAGTTCGGCCTGTTTACCGGTGTGGGAACCGGTGTGGCATTTGGTGTTTCCGTGGTTTTTGTACCGGCGCTGTTGCTTACATTTGACGGTTTATTCAAGCATCGTAAAAAAACGGTAAAACCGGGACTTGATATTGTTCCCATTCTCCTCGCTCTGGCAGGACTGGCAACCAGAAGATATAAAGGAGTGTTCGCGGCGTCTATTATTGTTTGCATTGTCGCGTTTGGATTTTCACTGAAATTATACCCGGACTTATATATAATCAAGACCTTTAAAAAGAACTCTGAAATCAGAATTGCAGATACGTTTCTCTGTGAAAAATTCAGCGGAACCACAACAACGGTTATTTCTCTTTCCGCTGATGAAGACGACTATTTTAAAAAACCGGAGGCTTTACTGAAACTGGATCGTTTTAAAACGTATCTTGAAGAAGATCCTGTGGTGGGGACGGTCATATCCATTGCAGAGCCCATAAAGAGAATGAATTATGCGATGAACGGGAATGATGAAAAATTCAATGCCATACCGGAAACAAAAGAGCATGTTGCCCAGTATTTACTTTTAAATTCAGATCCGGAGTCACTGGAAGGAATGGTTACTTCGGACTACAGAAAAGCGCGGATTATGGTGCTACAGAAAGATGGTTCCACAGCCACCATGAAAAAGGTAAACAAAAAAATTACAGACTGGCTCGATCGCGAAATGTCGGGAATAGACGTTGCCATAGGCGGGACAACGCAAGTGGGTCTGGCCATGACCGATTTGATTGTTTGGGGTCAGATTCGGAGCCTGATTTTTTCCATCATTACGGTACTTATTATTTCATCGTTTATTTTAGGGTCTTTTGCGGCAGGGTGTCTGGCCATAATGCCGTTAAGTATTTGTGTTATATTAAATTTCGGTATTCTGGGTATGCTTGGCATTCCCCTGGACGCGGGTACGGCCATGATATCCAGTATAGCCATCGGTATTGCCGTGGATTATTCCATCCATTTATTAAACGGCATTAGATACAGTGCCATTACAAAAGGGTTATCCGGTGCAGTTGATGAAGGTATACGGATAACAGGCAATGCTATAACCTTTAATGCATTTGCTGTGGCACTGGGGTTTCTGGTACTTACATTTTCATCGTTTACCAACCTGATAATATTCGGATGTTTTGTAGCATTAACAATGGTAACGGCCTGTATCAGCACGTTAGTCCTGATTCCTGTACTGGTTCATATGATTAAACCGAAGCATTTTCATATCCATCCCAATTCATTATAAGTGGGTTCTATTAATTGGGGAACTGCTTTTCCTGGAAAAGGCAGGGTCGTCAAGCATCTAAAGGTAAAACTCTGTATTGCAGAATTTTATCATTTTTGGCAGACCGGTTTACCTGACCGTTTTGAAGTACGTCCTTCGAACCGCATCAAGTATGTAAATGGAGAGAGAACTAAAGAAAATCCATGAACAGATATTAAAGTATACAATCAGTTCCCGCGAAAAATAATGGTTTATAAAGGGGAGCTGAACAAGAAGGGCAAGGAGCATTGTAAAACCAAAAAAAACAAACGGGATTATAAAATACTTATAGAAAGGGTGCTTAACTGAATTGGAATGACTGATAAAATCCATTTTACTGTACATAATTAATGAGATGAGGATAATGGAAACAGATAAAAGCTGAATATGTTCAAAAAAGGTAAATGCAATCAAAACTGCTATGGCCCCTGACGGGGAAGGGAGACCGACAAAGTCGCTTTTGACGCTTTTATCTTCCTGTTTTTGTGTACGCACTGTAAATCTTGCCAGGCGCAGGTGGACATAGACAAAATAAAAAAGAGCGATAAGAATTCCCAGATACGACGATCCGCCTTTAAGTGCGGAAAATCTTAAGAAAATAACGACAGCAGTTGCCAGACCAAATGTTGAAAGATCAATGGAAGAATCCAGGCAGGCACCGAAATCTGAATGAACTTTCAGCTTTCTGGCGAGGGGGCCGTCAAGGGCATCACAGAAGGCTGCTGCCAGAATCCAGAATAGTAATACAAATGGCCGGTAGGCAACTTCAATTTCAGGCATTGCAAAAAAAACGGCGGTTACACCGCAAAGGTAATTCCCGATTGTGAAAAAATTGGGAATCATAACGAAATACCATGGTTTGCTGGATTCATCACCCTGGGACAATGTGTACTCATTGACATAGGAAAAAGATTTAAAATAGGGGAAAACGGAAACGATGGTACTGAAGCACAGGAGAACCATACCCCACAGAATCATACCCTGCGGGAATATGAATTGAGCGATCTGTTCAAGAAGGATGGAGCCTGGAAGGATGTCTGACCGCAGAAGAATGATATAAAGTACGGTAAACTGCACGCCTGTTTTAATTTTCCCCATCCATTTGGCACTGACATCTTCACCCATTCGCTGAAGTCTGATGCGTTGCAGCATGCTGATAATTTCTCTTGCAAAAATGATCGCAACCACCCACCACCGCAACTGGCCGAACATATATGCAGTGACGGCAAGACAGAATGTGACCCATTTGTCAGCAGCAGGATCAAGGGACTTGCCGTCTTCGGTGATAGCATTCCATTTTCGTGCAAATTGGCCGTCCAGGGAATCAAAAAAACAGACAAGTGCGAAAGACATATGAAAGGTAAAGGTGCAAACCGGATTGTGCAGGGCAGGAAAATAATGAACGCAGAATATCCATGCGCCTAAAGGAAACCGAAGGTAGGATATGATATTCGGGATGTTTCTTGTGTATTTTCCGAACCACGGATGAATACAGATCGATGGATCTGATTTTTTAGGCCCCATGATGAAAACGGTTATGGCGATTACAAAAGCTGTGAGCAGGGAAAGATTTACAATGCCCTGAAAAATTATATTATCAAGATAAAATTGAAAAATTGAAAGTGTCATAAATAAATCCCTATATTTTTTTTTAATCTTCAATATCATTTTTCGGGTTTAATTAAAATATATTTTCAGTATAAAAAAAAATTTATCAGGATTAAATGATTGAAGATTGAGGATTGAAGATTTATGATTAATAATTTTTTATCAATACAACAGGAAAACTAAATGGCGCTTTTAAGCTTTCGGGATGTCAGTATCGGGTATGGGGGCCCCATGCTGCTGGACAAAGTGAACCTGCAGATTGAGAAAGGTGAACGGGTCTGCCTTTTGGGAAGAAACGGTGAAGGCAAGACCACCCTGATAAAGCTGATCAATGGTGATGTCCTGCCGGATGAAGGGACTGTTTCAATTCAAAAAGGGACAGGTATGGCCGCACTTTTCCAGGAAGTGCCTGCTGATATGGAAGGCTCTGTTTCCGCCGTGGTGGCAGGCGGACTTGGTAATATCGGGGAATTGTTCAAAGAATACAAAGAGGTCAGCAGCAGCCTGGTTCAAAATGGAAGTGATGACCTGCTTAAACAATTTGAACGGATTCAGCATGAAATTGAGGCTCAAAAGGGCTGGCAGATTCACCAGCATGTGGAGACAGTTATATCCCGCCTGAAACTTAATCCGGATAGTCTGTTTGAAAATCTTTCTGCCGGTCTTAAACGCAGGGTGCTTCTATCAAGAGCTTTGGTCCGCAACCCGGAAATTCTGCTTTTAGACGAACCCACCAATCATCTGGACATTGAATCTATCAACTGGATTGAACAATTCCTGCAGCGTTTTAAAGGAACATTGATTTTTGTTACCCATGACAGGATGTTTCTTCAAAAACTGGCCACCCGCATTTTAGAAATCGATCGCGGGAAACTGACAAGCTGGGCCTGTGATTACGGAAATTTTTTGAAAAGAAAAAAAGCTGCTTTAGATGCGGAGACTGAACATCATGTGCAATTCAAAAAGAAACTTGCCATAGAAGAAGGCTGGATCAGAAAAGGCATCAAGGCAAGGCGAACCCGCAATGAAGGCCGTGTCCGGGCGTTGGTTAAAATGCGCGAAGAAAGACGTGCATGGCGTGAGTGTCAGGGAACGGTAAAAATGCAGGTACAGGAGGCGGAACGAACAGGAAAACTGGTGATTGAAGCAACTAATATCACCCACAGATATGACGGGGAGGCATATATTAAGGACTTTTCGACAACCATCATTCGTGGGGACAGGATCGGTATTATCGGTCCAAACGGTTCCGGGAAATCCACCCTGCTTTCACTTCTGATTGAAAGAGTCCCTTTACAGGAGGGAAATCTCCGGACAGGCACCAATCTCCGGACAGCATTTTTTGACCAGCTTCGCGAACAGCTTGATGAAGAAAAAACGGTTTGTGACAATATTGGTGATGGAAAAGAAATGCTGACTATCAATGAAAAATCCAGACATGTGATCGGATATCTAAAAGACTTCCTCTTTACACCGGACCGGGCCCGGAGTCCTGTAAAAACCCTTTCCGGCGGAGAGCGTAACCGTCTTCTTCTTGCACGATTATTTGCCCGGCCGTCCAATTTACTGGTCCTTGACGAACCAACCAACGATCTTGATATTGAAACCCTTGAACTGCTTGAAGAGCGCTTGATGGAATACACCGGAACCATACTTCTGGTCAGTCATGACAGGGAATTTCTCAATAATGTGGTGACCAGCACAATTGTATTTGAAGGCAACGGACATATTGCTGAATATACCGGCGGATATGATGACTGGTTAAGTCAGCGGGAGACCGATTTTACTGATAGATCACCAATTGAAAAGAAAGTGATTTTAAAACCGGAAATGCTCTCTTCCAAAAAATCTGCTGAAAACAACAACAGGTCCCGTAAATTGAGTTTTAATGAACAGCGGGAACTGGATGGTCTGCCCATGCGTATTGAGGAAATGGAACAGAAACAGCAGGCCTTGTATAATGTCATGGCAGATCCATCTTTTTATCAAAAAGACGGTGATGAAATCAGCAATACCAAATCGTGGATTGAAGCACTGGAAAAGGAACTGGAAACGGCTTATCAAAGATGGGAAGAATTGGAGGCTGTACAAGATCAAAGAGGGTAAAGGGGCATAGATGTCAGGTTAGAACAAAAGCGTTTGTTAATATGGATTTTTTATTCTGCGATATACATTTCTGTTCATCGAGGAATGCCTTTTTTTCAGCTGCTGTTTAATATTATTCAGGGCATTTTCCACTTCCTCGGAACACATGTGCTCATTCGCGGTAAAATCAAATTCAACACCATATCTGGTTTTATCTTCATCCACCTCTAAAATATTACTGATAGTACCGATTATACCTGAAATTCTTTCTCTGTTTTTTGAAAGTTCGAGAATGATTTTATCTCCAATATCAAATTCCTGAACAGACTCAAACGCGATGCCAAACGGACTGAAATCAACGGGCGTTACTTTTTCAGAATTTTTGAAATCACCAGAAATTTCATAATGCTTGACAGTAACCAGCAGTCCGGAAGTGTCAAATCTTGAGTATTGACGTCGATTTTTTCCATGGAACATAAATATCCCCCTCTTCGTATGAATTCTGTGAAGTACTCCAACTCTGGTTATTTGTGTGTATATTATACAGTTTTAAAAAACTACTTTGCATGAACTTCCAGATACATAAATTTCTTATATTTTAACATGGAGTTTGAGACTTCGCAAGCGGGATTGTCTGGCATTTTGGTTATCCATCCAAAGGACGTCCGTTTATGTAAATAGACTCAATATGATTCAGATTATCAGGAAATTCAGAAGGATTTCCTTTTACTGCGATAAAAGTTGCCTGTCTCCCTTCGGCAATCAAACCCATTGTATCAATATCAAGTAATTTCGAACCGTTATATGTTGCGCACATAACTGCTTCAGCCGTGGAATAGCCGGCCTCCATCAACAGTTTTATTTCTCCGATCACAGCTTTCCCATGATGAACCCCAATGCTGCCCGAATCCGTTCCCAGTGCGATCCTGACACCGTATTTTTTGGCCATGGCCATCTGCTTAAGCTGGTGTATAAGATTTTTTTCAGGAACACCGGTCTCTTTTTTTGAATATTTTTTTCCAGAATACTCAGTGTAAGCTTTCATTGTAATTGCTGTTGGAACCCAGAAGATATTTTTTTCCGCTAAGTGTATTAAATTTTCCCTGCCCATGAAAAAACCATGCTCAATGGAATGGCACCCGGAATGTATTGAAATATTAACCGGAATTTTCCCATTTGTATGTACCATGACTTTTAAGCCGGCTTTTTCAGCATGGCATACTGCATCTTTCATCTCTTTCCGTTCAAACTGCGGGGGTGTTTCTTTTCCATATTGTGTCAGGCTGTTAAGGCCGGAGTTGACAATTTTTATATGATCAACAGGGGAGTGATCGTTTGCTATGGCTGATGCCAGTGTTTCATTTTCAGAAGGTGATCTTCCTATGAGTTTTCCATAACGGCCTTTTCTATGCCAGGCTTTTCCGGCTGCTTTCAAAATGACGGGTATTATATCACCATCAAGGCATTGATTTTTGTAACGCAATGCATGGCCTGCGGCATCACCCGCATCTCTGACAGCCAGAATACCGTATGCGAGATGATTGTTCATGTGCCTCGAAATCACATTTTTTATATCATCAAAATTAGCAACAAGCTGATTCTTCCGATGGATTTTATTTAAGGTACCTGACATGAACAGGTGAACATGGCTGTCAATTAATGGGGGCAGGATAGTGCAGTGCGATAGATCTGATATTTCAACAGGCTCATTTCCATAATTGCTGATTTCAATGATTTGCCCGTCAACCAGTTTTAAAAGCGATTTTTTCCGAATTCTCCCGCCACTTCCGTCAATGAGCCATCCCGCAAGGATATAGGTTGTCTTTTTTGTAGTGTTGTTCATTTTGACGAGAAAGACATGGCCTTTTTTATGGCACTTTCCAGGGCTTTGTTGTGAACTTTACCGGCAAAATGGACCGGACTTTTACCGTAAATGGGGTCCCAGCCGGCAGGGTCGGCTGAACAGAAAAACTGTGTCTCCAGTCCGATTCTCACGGCTGCATCTTCCACATGGTAGCCATTGATTTTTGATGCTGCCTTCCATGTGGCACCACAGGGAGCACCTCTTGCCACGTTTATGCCTGATATTTTTCCTTCGGAGATTTGCACTTCAAACTCAGGTGCACCAAATCGTTCACCATATTGACCAAGGCTGACCTGCCTTGGAAGACCACATCAGGTGGGAGGCGTCATCACCCATTTGTTTAATATCTTTTTGCCTGAAGATATTATGGGTATTTCCATTTTAGCGCACAAGGCAACAAGATCCTGGGAAAGGTCCTGGTGTTTTAAGAAATCAAGAACGAGATCTGCAGAGATATTGCCCGGCAGATATTCACCTGTGTCCTCTATAAGCAGCGGAAGTACATCATCGATTGAAATAATTTCCAGTTTAATAATTTCATCACCATATTCTCTGACACCGGCGATTTTATTTTCACCACTGCCGTTTTGCTGGAATATGGTTATTTTTTGCATGCCAGAATTGTCATTCATTGAATTGTCCTTTTTACTTCTTCATAGTATGCCGGATATAGGATATGATACTAATCTTCTGTTATTCCAAGCAGCTCTCTCCTGAGTATTTCAAGAGCAGTCATGGCAAAGATCTCTTTATTTTTGATCCGTGAATCAAATGTAAAACAGTAACTGAAAGATTTTATGCTGTCCGGTGATGCAATGCCAATACATACCGTACCAACAGGTTTGTCTTCAGTGCCGCCGGTGGGTCCTGCAATGCCGCTTGTAGCAAGCCCATACGTGGCCCCTGTTATACGGCGTACCCCATCAGCCATCTCTTTTACAGTTTTTTCATGAACGGCTCCATATTCATTAATGGTTTCAGAAGTCACACCTAATACATTAATTTTGGCCTGATTGGAATAGGTAACTCCTGAAAAATGGAAATACGTTGAACTCCCGGGCACATTTGTCAGCCAGTGGGATATTAAACCGCCGGTGCAGCTTTCAGCAATGGCTATTGTTGACTTTTTTTCGTTGAGAAGTTTTCCTACTTCTGCCTGCATTGAATTACCGTCAACTGAAAATACATTTTTTCCGATTTTTTTCAATATCCGCTCAGTCGCCTGTTCAATGCATTCATCCAGATACCGACTGTCTTTTCCCCGGCCATAGAGCTTGACATGAATTTCCGGAAAAACGGCACGGAGTCCCGGTTTAATTTCTGGAAAATCCTGTGTAATGCCGTGAAGGCGTTCGCCAACCGTTGATTCTGGCAGACCGAAGACAGATATGATTTTTACCCGGTTGAAAAGGCGATTATTCCCATGGATTTGCTCAATCTCCGGGAGTACCGACTCTGAAAACATGCTGTACATTTCCAGGGGTACTCCGGGGAGAAAGAAAAACCTGCATTTTCCAATTGTTTGAACAAACCCCGGAGCTGTGCCCGCCGGGTTGGGAATACACTCCGCACCTTCCGGCAACAGGGCCTGTTTGAAATTTGATTCTGAAATCGTTCGTTTTTTAGGCTTAAAATAATCCTCAATGGACTTAAGCGCTGCCTTATCCTGAAAAAGGGCAACACCGGCTGCTTTTGCAGCAGCTTCTGACGTAATGTCATCCAATGTGGGCCCGAGACCACCGGTTACAACAGCAATATCAGCACGTGAACCTGTTTCTTTAAATAAGGAAACAAGCGTGTCCATATCATCTCCCGCACAACAGTGACGGACAACCAAAATGCCTGTTTCTTCAAGTTTCTCAGAAATATAGGCGGAATTTGTATCTGTTACCGAACCTGTAATGATTTCATCACCGGTGGCAAGAACTTCTGCAATCATTTGATTTATTTACCTTCAACGGGTTTATAGTAAGTTTTATAACATAAGTCCTGTTGAATTGATAATCAAAATTTAAAAGAATTCTGTTACTTTATTATCAATATCCTGCAACTTATTGCATTCACAAACTATCTCATTTCTGGATGGGCACTAAATAGCATCTTGATTTTTTTAGCGGGTAAGATATTATTTCTTTAATTAAACAAGGTTTTTTATATGGTTTGATTTTCCACGTTTTGATAGTGTGGAGAGTGTACCTGACAAATTGTGCGTCAGGAAAGATAAATACGGTAAGTGTTTAGAGGAGGGAAAAATGAGAAGACAAATTCATTTAATTGTGGTGGTGTTTTTAATTTCGGTAGCCGGCATCGGCTGCAACAGCAGCAATTCTTCCACCAATAGTGTGACACCTGTTTCAGAGGATGTCATTTATACCCAGGAACGGGAAAAGTGCGGTGACGCAGACAAGTACAGGAATTTGTATTTCGGTGATCTGCACACCCATACCCAGCTTTCATTTGACGCTTACTCATATGAGGTTCGCACCACAACAGCCCAGGCGTATGAATTTGCCAGGGGAAAAGAAATAATGCTCGCTCCGCTTGATTCGGAAGGAAATGGAACACGACCGGCAAAAATATCCCGCCCCCTGGATTTCGTTGCAATGACGGATCACCAGGAATACATAGCTGAAATTCCACTCTGCACGGTTCCCGGGACACCTGCCTATGATACGAAATTCTGCCAGGATTACCGTGTCGGTGGTGAAGATGTGGTTGTCACATTCGGTCTGCAGATTACCAATGTCCCACCTGTTCGATTTGGTGAAATATGTGATACCCCGGGTGTTGATTGTTATGAAACAGCTAAAGCTGTATGGGCTTCGATTGTCCAGGACGCTGAAGACGCGGATGACAAGACATCTGACTGTTCATTTACGGCATTTCCGTCCTACGAGTACACGACCAGCTATCCCAATATTGCAAACAATCACCGCAATGTGATTTTCAGGAACGCGGATGTACCGGAACTGCCCCCCTCCTTTTTTGAGCGACCAACCGAACAGGGGCTCTGGAAAGAATTAAAAGAAACCTGTCTTGATCAGGACAACAATTGTGATACCTTTGTTATTCCGCATAATTCCAACTGGAGCAACGGGAATATGTTTGTTCCGGATTATATGGATCTAAGCATTGACGAACAGGTTGAAGCCGCATCTTTGCGGATACAGATGGAACCGCTGATTGAACTGCACCAGCACAAAGGTGACATGGAAGCAAAAAACGGGTTCCCCGGTGTTCCGTACGATCCGCTGGCTGATTTTGAAAAGATTCGTGAAGCGGATTTTGTGGATTGTGGCGTTTCAACAGGCGCAATGGGGGTCGCCGGCAGTGGATGTGTGTCCCGATACGACTTTTTTCGAAATATTTTAAAGTTGGGAATCTCCGAGCAGCACAGGCTGGGCGTTAATCCATACAAGCTGGGCGTTATCGCCGGTACCGATTCCCATAACGGCAATCCTGGAAATACGGAGGAATATAATTTTAAAGGGTGTATGGGAAATGCTGATGACACACCGCAGAAACGGCTTGGCCCGAAAATCAAAACGCATAACTTCCGTGTATACAATCCAGGTGGATTAACGGGTGTGTGGTCTGTTGAGAACAGCCGGGATGCCCTTTTTGAAGCATTTCGCCGCCGGGAAACTTACAGCACCAGCGGTACTCGGATTTCCGTTCGTTTATTCGGCGGGTGGGATTATCCGTCCACACTTTGTGAAGATCCTGATTTTGTCCCCACCGGTTATGACAAAGGTGTCCCCATGGGTGGAACGCTTACGGCACTCCAGAATAATAATGCATCCCCCGTGTTTGCCGTGACAGCAACCAAAGATCCTGGTGTGGAAGGTCATCCCGGCACTGATTTGCAGCTCATTCAAATAATAAAGGGTTGGATTGATGCCGATGGTGAAGAGCAGGAAAAAATATATGATGTGGCAGGAGATGCAAATAACGGCGCCAGTGTGGATATGAGCACGTGTGAAATTTCCGGTGAGGGCTGGGAAACACTTTGCGCAGTATGGACCGATCCGGATTTTGATCCGGCCATTTCTGCATTTTACTATGCGAGAGTGGTTGAAAACCCGACATGCAGCTGGCGGCAGTATGATTGCAATGAATTTTCAGCAGATGATCCGGAACGGCCGGATAATTGTGATGCCGCTGACCTGAACATGGAAATCCAGGAACGGGCGGTTACTTCACCCATATGGTACGATCCTTTGCAATAGTACTGTATCCTGTTGAAATTACACCGGCAGGATGAAAAAAACATTTACATCATTCCGAAAAATTTTTATATTGAGCAGACGATATTCGTCTGCTCATTTTTTTTTGCATCTATCGGTTTCATTCAAGGAAAGAAAATGTTTCGATATATTGTTTTGCTGTCTGTTTTGACCATGTTTATCATGTTCACATCCCTTGTTAATGCCCACTATACGGGTTACCCGCATAATCCGGGAAAAGGGGCAGCAAACTGGGAGATTCCGCATCCCAAAAAATTTAAATCGCCATGCGATAACGCCAATAAAAACACGGATGGAATTGAATCCGACAGGCTGAGCCGTTTTCTTAAAGAAAAGAATGTCACCATCTGTTTCACAATAACCGCTCTTTTTACGGCGTTTGTCCTGGGTTCGGCACACGCATTGAGCCCGGGACACGGCAAGGCCCTGGTGGCTGCTTACCTGATCGGCTCAAAAGGTCGGATCAGGGATGCCGTTACGCTTGGCGGCATTGTCACTATGTCTCATATGAGCAGCGTCATTCTGCTGGGGATCGGAACATTTTTTCTTTCCAGATATATCGTACCGGAAAAACTGGGGCCATGGATTGGTATTTTTTCCGGTATGCTGATTTTTTTTATCGGATACTGGATGCTGGCCAAAAGAGCGATGGCCAGCATTGCACATGGCCATACGCATGCTCATCATGATCACGGGCATCACGCCGGCGGGTACACGCATACTGTGCCGGACAACCTCTCATTTCGTAATATTCTTTCACTGGGTATAGCCGGAGGAATTGTCCCGTGCCCATCAGCACTTGCAGTATTGCTCGTTGCGATTTCCATGCAGCGGATTGGGCTGGGCCTGCTGTTGATTGCTGCTTTCAGTGTTGGACTTGCCGTCATATTAACGCTGATAGGTATCCTTACGGTTACAGCATCCGGAATTGTAAGTAAATTTTCTGAAAAACAACGCTGGATTCAGTATATGCCGGTTTTCAGCGCCGGTGTTATCATGATTGTTGGCGTTTTAATTACTTTCCAGGCGCTGATAGCGTCCGGCATTACGCTTTCAAACCCTTTCAACCTTTAATATATTTTTCAAAATCAAGTGAAAGAACCGGCGTTTCTTCTGTATCATCCTGTTCCGTTACAAAGTTTGAATCAGAGTTTGAATCAGAGTTTGAATCAGGGCGGCTTTCTTTTTTGTCTTCAAATGTCTTTCTTAGTGCACCAAGCTCCTCTGATATTGATAATGTGTTTCCCGCAAGGGAATTTAAAGACAGGAGAATTTTCTGAATTATGCCTTCCTGTTCTACAGGTTTAAGCTGGTTCGTTGAGACTGATGAGATGATTTTGTCAACTGATTGTTTTTTCGCATGTTTCCGATCCTTAACATTTTTTTTTTCAGCTGAGTCTGTTTGCGGCGAAGATACTTTTTTCTGCGATTTAATCCCTATAAGCTGCATGGGACTTTGCATGATATTTATGCATTTTACCCAGAAATCTTCAACTTTATTCTCGGATTTGCTCGGTTTTACACCCTGGTCAATAAGATGTTTTGCTATATCCTTTATACATGCTGAGGCTGCTGAATCTGGATAGAGTGAAACAAAAGGACGCTGCCTTGTCACAGCTTCAACCACTTGGGAATCTTTAGTTAAAGCTCCAAGATACTTGATATCCAGGGGAAGAAATTTATTAATGGTTTCCCTGAATTTCGAGAATACCGTCGCTGCAATTTTTTTGTTTTTACTCTGGTTAACCACAACCGATACTGTATCCCTGAACTTATTTAAAGAAAGAACTTTTAACAAAGAATACCCATCGGTCAATGAAGTGGGCTCAGGTACAATTACCAGGATAACTTCTGAAGAAGCCATGCAGAAAGAGATAACATTTCCTGATATCCCGGCAGATGTGTCAAAAAAGAGAAAGTCATAATCATGAAGCTCTGAAAATAATTCTATCAGGCGTTTAGTCTGGCTCTCTGTCAGCTCTGCAACCATTTCTACACCAGAACTTCCGGGAATGACATCAATTCCTTCACAGTCGCTTATTAAAATGTCCCTGATCGTTTTATTGCCCGTCAATACATCTTCCAGTGTATAATCAGGACAAAGCCCCATCAGTATATTGGTATTTGCAAGCCCCAAATCAGCATCAAAGAGGCAAGTCCGATAGCCCTGCCGTGCAAGCTCTATGGCAAGGTTGACACTGATATTTGTTTTGCCTACACCGCCTTTACCGCTTGTAACCGTAATTATTCTAGCCATTAAAGGATTTCTCCATTTATTGAAAAGTTACATTTACATAACAAAATCGCTTAGTGGTGAGGCCTTTATCTCTACACCATCGTTTTTGATCTCAAACCAGAAGGAAACTCCGTTGCAGTTATATTTGCTGCAGATGCTGTTAAAACTGTCTTCAATGAATTTATTGAACAGGTTTGCATCGATATTGGAATGGCTTTTACCAGGATGACTATTTAGAATTTCATATCGTTTAAACAAATTGTTCAAAAGCCAGGTTTGATTTTCCGGATTGGTTATTACAGATTTTTTGCCAGGCGAAACAGATTCGCGGCTATTTTCAGATAGCAATAAAAAACTGTCAATCATTTCACCGTAAAGAAGTGCATATAACTGTTCAAATTTTTCATTTGTTATTAAAATGCAGTTCATATGAAGGTGGATATTGATGGACATCAGTTCATACTTGTTTAATATGTTTACCGGATTTGATACCGCCAGTGTCAGGTAGTTTCCACTGAGAAACAACGGCAGCATCAGATATTCATCCGCGAATTTCTGCCCTGCTATATTCCTCAGTTCAATTTTTTGCTTTTCATAAAAAACAAAACCATTGAGCTCTTGAAACGGGGTGCAGTACTGGATTGACAGGGCAAAATAGAGCTGGTCAACTGTAATAATTTTTTTTCTGACCAGTATTTTTCCCAGTGTATCGTTGCGGCTGGCCTGTTCCTCAAGGGCTTCTTCAATTTGTTTTTCGGTAATGAGCTCCTGCTGAATAAGAATTTTCCCCAGTTTCAATTGTTTGTTAAATTTTCTGAAAACATGATTTAGCTCAGCGAGGGTTGTAAGATGCATATCGCAAAGGATTTCACTTATCGATTTTTTATATTTTTTTATTTCCAGAATATCTTCAAGATCTTTTTCGGTTATCAGATTATGCTTTATTGCAAGTTTGCCAAAAATTATTGTATCAAGCTGTTCCTGAATTATCTGTTTAAAATCATCCTCAGCAATATAGCCTTGTTTTACAAGAGTGGTTACAGATATAAACTTTCTGTGATTTTCCCCAAGGAATTCTGTTAACTGCTGTCTGGTCATCAACCTTTTGTCAAGAATTGCTTTTTCAATATGTTGTTGAATTACTGGATGGGCAAGTAGCTTGTTTGCATTATCTTTTGTTAACAGCTTTTTTTTTATCAGGAGACTGCCAAGGGATATTTTTGATTTTTCTATGTTTCCGGCCCTGATTTTATATGCTTTTTCAATGTCTTCTGGTTTTACAAATGCTTCTTTAACCAGTAATTCATCAATCTGTGAAAAAGTGTATTTTGCGCTCATATTTTCCTTGGCTTCATTGAAGAAGGGAGGATTTCTCCCGGGCTTTTCTTTGCAGGTCAATATTATCCGTTATTCTTGCAGCTTCCATCAGAATATGCATCAATGGTTGGGTAATTTCATTTTTTCTTTTATCGCATTTATTTTCTATCTCAATTGCCCCTTCAACCCAGTTTATTATCCTGTATGCTGCCTGCTCACTCTTCAGTTTTCCTGTTTCAGCAGCTATGAGGCGCCCTTTCAGGAAATACAAAAATCCCATGCTGTTACCTGAGTTAATCTTTAAGGTACAAGTTTTTTCTTCCATTTCTATCATCCGCAGGCATGACGCAATACTTATGCCATCAATTATGCTCTGGGGACCGGAATAGAGCTCATTAAATAGTGTTTCAGTCATAGCATTCAGGTCAAGAGGTTTCTCAAAGTATTTGAAAGCCCCGTGGTTGGTAATTTCCTCGTCTAACTCAGGTGTTATACACCAGGTCAATATGATGACCGGGATTTCCGGATGATTCTGGCTGATGTATGACAGGAGTTCAAGGCCGTTCATTTTTGGCATTTCCTTGTCGGCTATCACAACATCTATCTTGATTGTATTGAGAAGTTTGACAGCTACCTCACCATTCTCTGCTGACAGGACCTCAAATCCATGATGTGATTTAAATGCATCGCTAAGTAAAGATAGTATTTCAAGGTCATCATCAACAACCATAATTTTTTTAACGGAACGGGCATCAGAGACATTTCCCATTGGTGCAGATAGTTGAGAACTTCTGACATGCTGACCGATTCCTTCAAAAATCGCTTTGGCTAATATATGAATTTTACAGGGCTTGGTCAGAAACCGAAAAATATAACCTTCGTTTACGGCTTTCAGGGACACCTGAAGATTTGCATGCCCTGTAAGTACTATGCAAGCACAGTCAGGGGCAATATCTTTGACTCTGGACAAAAATTGAAAACCATCCATGCCAGGTATGCTAAGATCCGAGATGACGACTGCGTATGGCCCCTTACTCGCAATAATATCCAGCCCCTCTTCTCCGGATTGGGCGGTGTCTATCTGAAACTGCTTTCTCAGGTGCCTTTCGTAGCCATCTAATGTGTTGGCGTCATTATCAACAAAAAGGATTTTATTGGTCATTATATCGTAAAAAATGGATTATTAAATCGTTCGGTTTAAATATTAATTATACTATCAAAAAAAGCTTGTATTTACAATAATTTTAGAAAACAAGGGTTTAAAAAGTTAAATTTTTTAACCGCTCCATGGTTAATAATATTTCATACGCCTGTTCAGAATTTTATTCGGCAACCGGCAGGTCAAAAAGGATTTTTCAGCGTTTGAAAGACAGTTCCGGGGCTTATCTGAAAGAGATGAAGAAAAATGAATCCAAATACAAAAAAAAGCAAAAGATAAATAAATAATGTGATCAGGATGGAATCTGATTTGAATTTAAAAGAGGTTCCGCTTGATTTTTTTATACAGGGGATGACGCCTAAAATAAATGTGATTGATTTCATTTCATCCAGTATAAGATGAACCAGACATCCGGTAAGAACCGCTATAAAAATAAAAAAAGCCATTGTTTTTCCGGATGAAAGGAAAAGCAGATACCCCAGTCCACTGCAGAGAAGCGCATAGGGTATGCTGTGCATGATACCCCGATGGGTTGTAACTTTTTTTATAATAGTAAAAATCACATAGTTAATTATCAGGAAGGATAACGTAAAATAACAGATGGTAAATTCAGGTGAATTTTTAACATGTCGTATCACATGAAAATAAAATATACCGGGTATCAATATTGAGAGTAACTGGAACAGAAATGCAAGGGGCTTGCCTGTATCGCTGTCCAGATCCGGCAGGAGTCCGGCAATTGAGCCAACGACAAAAACAGCGACTGCCTGGGCCAACGTTAATGATCCTGTATAGAAACCTGCAATTGCAACGCCTGCACCTGCCAGTATGCCAATGTTTAGATGTGTTTTAAAGTCAGCCATGATTGAAAAATAATAGAAGTTGTTTTTATTTGATGCTCCGGTTCGGTAAAGAGAAAAAAGTTTTTTTCAACATTGAAAAAAATCCGGGCAGGTTGAATAATTTTTTATACAGTTCTCCATAGGTTTGCCTGCCGGAAATTATATCCAGATGATATTCACCCAGCTTTGTTCCATGGGCCTCCAGGATTTTATGGCTCAATGCAGGGCAGTTATATAACACATTTGCAAACCTGGCAGCACAGGTCATTTCCTTAAAAAATTCTTTATTCAAATCCGCTGTATATTCATTCAGGTGAGTTATGTCGGCTTGTACTGCTTTATGAATAATGTCAGAAGCAATTAATGCCTCTTTTATTGCATAGTAAATGCCTTCACCTGTGACAGGATCAGTAAAACCTGTTGCATCTCCTACAACCAGACCTTTTTCATTTGCATAAATATTTTTTTTATCAGGATTGTATGGAATGCGGTGCCCTTTGAGGTATCGTGTTTCAGTATTTGAATACAGTCTTTTTGTTTTCAGATAGGAATAAAAGTGCTGTTTCAGATGTCCTGCTTTTTTTAAGGTTGTCAGTACACCAACGGAAAGGTGATCGGCCTTGGGGAAAATCCATCCATATCCTTTGGGAATGACGCCAAAATCAAAACAAATCTTTTGCCTGAAGGAGTTTAATGCATCTATAGTTTTAAAATAAACTTCTCCTTCAAGGGCAATCATGGTCTTCCTGCGTATCCTTAATCCGAGTAATTCAGATATCCTGCTGTTTACTCCGTCCGCGCCCACTAAAAGCCTGGTATTAAATGTTCCTTTTGTTGTTTCAATAACCAGGTTCCCGGGTATGCCGGAAAGGGAATTAAACGCAGTTCCGTCCATTAAAGATGCTCCTTGTGCCACTGCTTTTTCTGCCAGAAAATGATCAAACCTGTCTCTCATCACCATTGAAATGGCAGGGCAGGGGAGGGTTTTGTAAAACACAGGGGAATCGTTAATACAGATTTCAGCAGAATATGTGTATGCTTCAATAACGCCGCTGATATCAAAAGGGAGGATTTCAATGGCCTTGGCCGTCAGGCCGCCTCCGCAGGCTTTATACCGCGGAAGTTTTTGTTTTTCAATAATTAGAACATCAATTCCTTTTCCGGCAAGCATATAACCGAGAACTGATCCGGCCGGGCCGGCACCCACGATAACGACATCATATGTTTTTTGTGAAGAGGCATTCATTAAATTTCTCTGTGTCGGGCTATTGTTAAACGAAAAGGGATACTGTATTTATATAATCATAACGCTAAATATATCCCCTGAATATATACGAATAGTTATCAGATTCTGTCAAATTTTTAAATTAATATTTGCCCACGGCCCACTTACTGATCCGGTCATAAATTTTCGTTTCCACTGCTGATGAATAATTCGTGAGATTATATAAATATTTAAAAATTAAGGTGTTATGCTAAAATTGGGTTGCCCGGGGTTGACAATTTGATATTTGCACCCATTTTTATTCATTATATTTTTATATTCGGAAGACACCTTAATAATATTAAATTTTATTTCAGAGAGGATTAATAATGAGTACCGGACAGGAAAAACATGAGTTTAAAGCTGAAGTTCAACAATTAATGAATCTTATTATCAATTCGCTTTATTCAAATAAAGAAATTTTTTTGCGAGAGCTGATATCTAATGCTTCAGATGCCATTGACAGGCTTCGATTCAAGAGCCAGACCGAGCCTGAAATTCTTGGTGATGATACGGAATTCAAGATTAAGCTGGCTGTTGACAAGGAAAATAAAACATTTGAAATTTCTGACAATGGTATCGGCATGTCACATGATGAATTGATTGAAAACATCGGAACGATTGCCAGGAGCGGGACGACCGAGTTTTTAAAAGCAATGGAAGCATCGAAAAAACAGGACACCCTGATGCCGGAACTTATCGGCCAGTTCGGGGTTGGTTTTTACAGCTCATTTATTGTTGCGGAAAAAGTTACCCTGGTTACCCGGGCCGCGGGTTCTGATAAAGCAGTCAAATGGGAGTCAGAAGGGGATGGAACCTATACAATAATGGAGACACCCAAAGAGTCCCGTGGGACAACCATTACTTTAAAACTGAAAAAAAACGAAGAAGGCGATCAGGATTTTACCGAAGAATTCACCATTCGCAATGTGGTCAGACAGCATTCTGATTTTGTCAGCTATCCTGTTGTAATGGATGTAGAAAGTACGGAACCTGTTCCTGAAAATGAGCAGATTATGGATAAGGATGGCAAACCAATCGGTGATACCACCCGCAAGGTGATAAAAGAAGAAACTTTTAATTCCGGCAAGGCGATCTGGGCAAAAGACAAAAAGGATGTTACGGAAGAAGAATACAAGGAATTTTACACACATATCAGTCACGACTGGAATCCATACCTGGAACATCTGCATATGAAATTTGAAGGCAAAACAGAATATACGGCCTTGTTGTATATTCCTGCCAAAGCCCCGTTTGACCATTTTTCCCGGGAGCGAAAACACGGTATTCATCTTTACTGCAAACGTATTTTTATCATGGATGACTGCAATGAGCTCATGCCCGAATACCTTGGATTCATACATGGTGTTGTGGATGCTCAGGATTTGAATCTGAATGTCAGCCGGGAAATCCTTCAGCAGGACTATCTTGTTAGAAATATACGAAAGAATCTCGTCAAAAAAGTTTTTGATATTCTGGATAAAATGGATAAGGAAAAATATGACGGATTTTATGATGAATTTGGCAATGTGCTAAAAGTGGGGATTCATACGGATTTCGAAAATAAGGACAAAATTGCTAATTTAGTCCGGTACAAAACAACCCGGTCAGAAGGGAAGTATATTTCGCTCAAAGAATATGTGGAAAACATGAAACATGATCAGGAGGAAATTTATTTTATCACCGGTGAAAATATGAATGCGCTCCTTAACAGCCCGCACCTGGAACAATTGAAGGGAAAAGGTTATGATGTCCTTTTGATGACCGATCCGGTTGACGAATGGGTGGTTCAATCCCTGACCGAATATGAAGGGAAAAAATTCAAAAGCGCCGAAAAAGGTGATCTTAACCTGGATAAGATTGATGACAGCAAAAAGGATGAATTTTCAGCTCTGCTTGAGCACATCAAATCTACTCTGGAAACGAAGATAAAGGAAGTCAAGCCGTCAAGCCGGTTAAAGGATTCCGTATCGTGTCTGGCCGGAGATACATACGACACGAGTGCCTATATGGAAAAAATTCTTAAAGCCACCGGACAGGAATCCCCGGAGGTCAAACGGATTCTGGAGTTGAATATTCAACATCCGGTATTGCAGAAAATTAAAACCCTTTTTGAAAGAGATAAGAAAGATGACGCGCTTGAAGATTACTACAATCTCCTTCTTGATATGGCAATTATCAGTGAAGGCGGTAAAATTGACAATCCTTCACGGTTTTCTAAAAAAGTAGGTGAGTTGATGGCCGATGCACTGGTGTAAAGCATTTCATGGATTAATGAGCGATTATGAACACTTTTGATGAAAAAAGAACAGAACCAAGAAGCATCATTGACAAGTACTACAGTGTGGATTTTTCCGTCAGAGACCTGGAGACTTCTTACCTGTTCAAAATATGGAACATGTCCGACAAAGGTATGTGTCTCGTGATACGGGAAGATTCAAAGGTTTTGAAACATATTAAAGCGGGTGATGTATTGAATATGAAGTATCATCCGGTTGAATCCGTTGAAGGACTCATTGAATTGAAGACAGAAGTCAGGCATGTTTCAAAAGACAGTGAAGGACGATTTAAAAACCATTTCATTGTGGGTCTGTCAATCCTTGAACAGCAGGGCTAATAATTCATTTTCGTTCAGGCACTGATTAATAGATTATCTTTTCCATTTCCCACCTTACATTTTTCTTGTACTGCATACCCGAAAAATGGTAACGGAAACTCTTCTGTTACCCAATTATCTGGCAAGGAGAATATTATGGTTGAATTTACATATCAGGACATGTTCCCTTTTGGAGAGGACACCACTGAATATCGTCTGATCAATAAAAGTTTTGTTTCTACAGATACATTTAACGGAACCGAAATCCTCAGGATTGAACGGGAAGGGTTGTCTCTTCTGGCAGAGCAGGCTTTCAGAGATGTATCTCACCTGCTGAGACCCTCCCATTTAGAATTGCTGGCAAAAATACTGGATGATCCAGAGAGTTCGGATAACGACAGGTTTGTCGCGCTTGAACTGATGAAAAATGCGGTTATATCTGCTGAAGGGGTTTTTCCCATGTGCCAGGATACCGGCACAGCTATTGTCATGGGCAAAAAAGGTCAGAAGGTCTGGACCGGATATTCTGATGAAGAGGCACTTTCAGAGGGTATATTTTATGCCTATACGGAAAATAACCTGAGGTATTCACAAAACGCCCCGCTGACCATGTATGAAGAAAAAAATACCGGGTGCAATCTGCCTGCACAGATTGATCTCTTTGCCACACAGGGGGATGCATATAAATTCCTTTTTATGGCCAAAGGCGGCGGCTCTGCAAACAAAACCTATCTCTATCAGGAGACAAAAGCTGTTTTAAATCCCAAAACCCTCGTCAACTTCATGAAAGAAAAGATGAAAACCCTTGGCACAGCCGCCTGCCCGCCTTACCATCTGGCATTTTGTGTGGGCGGAACATCCGCAGAATTAAACCTGAAAACAGTCAAGCTGGCTTCTGCCGGATATCTTGATAATCTTCCCACAAAGGGAAGTGAAACAGGTCATGCATTCCGGGACATTGAACTCGAGAACAAAATATTGAAAATTTCCCGTGAACTTGGTATTGGCGCACAGTTCGGTGGCAAATACTTCTGCCATGATGTGAGGGTCATACGACTCCCGAGACATGGTGCATCATGTCCCGTAGGAATCGGTGTGAGCTGCAGTGCAGACAGAAATATTAAAGCCAGAATCACAAAGGACGGAATTTTCCTTGAGCAGCTTGAGACAGAACCAGCTAAATATCTTCCCGGCCCGGGTAAAGATGATGCAGATGCCGTGAAAATTGATTTGAACCGGCCCATGGATGAAATTCGATCCATTTTAACCCGGTATCCTGTTGCCACCCGCCTGCTACTTACCGGCGATATTGTCGTGGGAAGAGATATTGCCCATGCCAAACTTAAAGAACGTCTTGACAGCGGAAAAGGGCTGCCCAGGTACATTAAGGACCATATTATATACTATGCCGGTCCTGCAAAAACACCGGAAGGCCATGCTTCCGGAGCATTCGGCCCGACAACTGCCGGCCGGATGGATTCGTATGTCCCCATTTTTCAGGAGCAGGGCGGTTCCATGGTCATGCTGGCAAAGGGTAACCGCTCAAAAGCAGTAACAGATGCCTGCAGGCAGTTCGGCGGTTTCTATCTTGGATCCATCGGGGGGCCTGCTGCCAGACTGGGCAGGGAATGCATCACAAATGTTGAGATTTTAGAATATCCGGAGCTGGGAATGGAAGCCATATACAAAATTTCAGTTAAGGATTTTCCTGCATTTATAATTATTGATGATAAGGGAAATGATTTTTTTGAAAATCTGCTGTAGTTTTCAGCAGCTCTCGGTGAAGCCATAATATACTGATAATATATTTGAAAAATTTTTTATTCTCACCGGGAATTGGTTTCTTTTTATAAAGTTTGACAAATTTAAACAGTTAACCTAAATTAAACAGTTTAAATTCAGGCAGGGCAATTCAACCATTAATTTTAATGGTTCACATTTATAAAAATTTCAATAAAGGAGTAGTCTTATGGCAAAAACAATGATAACCGTTGATGGATGTGAAGCAGCAGCTCATGTGGCGTATGCCATGAGTGATGTGGCTAATATTTATCCCATCACACCTTCGTCTCCCATTGGAGAAACTGCTGATGAATGGGCAGCAGCCGGCCGAAAGAACATATTCGGCCAGACCCTTCTGATACGGCAGCTCCAGTCAGAAGCAGGCGCTGCAGCATCGGTTCACGGCGCGCTTGCAGCAGGTTCACTTACCTCAACATTTACAGCATCCCAGGGCCTTCTGCTGATGATTCCCAATATGTATAAAATGACCGGCGAACTTCTTCCCGGTGTTATACATGTTACGGCACGCGCCATTTCAACCCATGCCCTGTCAATTTTCGGCGATCACCAGGATGTTATGGCTGTTCGGCAGACCGGTTTTGCAATCCTGTTTTCCGCCTCTGTGCAGGAAACCATGGATCTGGGGCTGGTTGCTCATCTTTCCGCAATCGATTCCAGTATTCCCTTTTTACATTCTCTTGACGGCTTTCGCACGTCCCATGAAATCCAGAAAATTGAAGCCATTGATTATGATGATATGGCAAAGATTGTAAACCGGGATGCCATTGCAAAATTCCGTGCAAGGGGGCTTAGCCCGGAGAGCCCGGAAATTCGCGGTACAGCACAGAACCCGGATATCTATTTCCAGGGGATGGAAACCCGAAATCCATATTATGAAAAGGTCGCCGGGATTGTTGAAGAAAATATGAAAAAAGTCGAGGGGATAACCGGTCGCTCGTACAACCTTGTTGACTATGTGGGTGATCCTCAAGCCAAACGGGTGATTGTTTCCATGGGATCATCCTGCGATACAATCGAAGAGGTTGTTGATTATATGGCCGGCAAGGGCGAGGCAGTGGGCCTGGTTAAAATCCGTCTCTTTCGTCCGTTCCCTGCTCAACACCTGCTTGATGCCATTCCGGATTCGGCAGAATGTATTTCTGTACTTGATCGCACAAAGGAACCCGGTGCCCCGGGTGATCCTTTATATCTTGACGTATGTACAACATTTATGGAAAACGGGAAAATGCCGAATATTTTAAACGGCCGTTACGGACTTGGGTCAAAAGAGTTTACCCCTGTCATGGTTAAGGCGGTTTATGACAACATGAAAAAAGAGAGCCCGAAAAACCATTTTACGGTTGGTATTATAGATGATGTGTCCAATACGTCGCTTGAAGTGGAAGAGGTATTTGACGTGGCACCTGCCGGAACCGTCCAGTGTAAATTCTGGGGTCTTGGGGCGGATGGTACGGTTGGTGCAAACAAGAGTGCCATTAAAATCATCGGTGACAACACCGACATGTATGCCCAGGCATACTTTGCGTATGATTCAAAGAAGTCAGGCGGTGTGACCATGTCTCACCTGCGTTTTGGCAAAACGCTTATTAAATCCACATACCTGATCGATTCGGCTGATTTTATAGCCTGCCACAATTCGAGTTATGTGAATGCTTATGATCTTCTTGAAGGCATCAAGGACGGTGGTGCGTTTCTTTTGAATTCGAGCTGGTCTGTTAAGGACATGGACAAAGAGATTCCTGCCGGGATGCGCAGAACAATTGCCCGGAAGAAACTGAAATTCTATAATATCGATGCTGTTAAAATAGCCGGAGAAGCAGGACTTGGTGGCAGGATCAACATGATCATGCAGACGGCATTTTTCCAAATAGCCAATGTTATCCCGGTGGAGGATGCGATTGCCTATCTGAAGGATCAGATTAAAAAGATGTTTGGCAAGAAAGGCGACAAGATTGTTAATATGAATGTTGCCGCTGTGGACAATACCCTGGCATATCTGCAGGAGATTGACTATCCGGAATCCTGGGCAGATGCTTCAGATGCAGGGAAAACCGGCGAGGATGAACCGGAATTCATTTCAAATATCCTGCGGCCCATGTGTGCCCAGCAGGGAGATAAACTGCCGGTCAGCGCATTACAGGCTGATGGTATTTTTCCTGTTGGTACGGCCGCATATGAAAAGCGGGGTGTTGCCATTAACGTTCCTGAGTGGATCGATGAAAATTGTATTCAGTGTAATCAGTGTGCCATGGTCTGTCCCCATGCAGCGATTCGTCCCTCCCTGTTAACAGATGAGGAAAAAGCAGATGCACCTGAAACATTTTCCACCATCGAGGCCAAAGGAAAGGAAATTAAAGGGTTTCATTTCCGTATCCAGGTAAACGCGCTGGATTGTCTGGGATGCGGAAACTGCGTAGATATTTGCCCTGCCAAAAAACCGGCCCTGGTTATGAAACCTCTTGAAACCCAGAAAAACGTACAGGTTCCTAACCATGAATTTGCCCTGAAACTTCCCATAAGAGATAATATCCTCAAACGCACATCCATTAAAGGCAGTCAGTTCTGTCAGCCGTTGCTTGAGTTCTCCGGGGCATGTGCCGGATGTGGGGAAACACCGTATGCAAAACTGCTTACCCAGCTGTTTGGTGAAAGAATGGTTGTTGGAAACGCAACCGGATGTTCCTCCATCTGGGGCGGCAGTGCACCTTCCATCCCTTATTGTGCAAACAAGGACGGATTCGGTCCTACCTGGGGGAGTTCACTTTTTGAAGATCCGGGTGAATTTACCTATGGCATGCTTCTCGGTCATATGCAGCGGCGCAACAAGCTGGCTGACATGATGAAAGAGGCGGGCGATACGGATATTCCTGCAGATATCAAGGATGCCATGCAGGGATGGCTGGATAATATGAAAGATGCGGATGGGTCACGAAAATTCGGTGATCAACTGAAGAAACTGCTGCCAGCGCAAAAGGACAATGAACTACTTTTACAGATCAATGCAATGGCCAAACTGTTTACCAAAAAATCCTACTGGGTATTTCTCGGTGACGGTGCCGCCTATGATATTGCCTACGGAGGTATTGATCATGTGCTTGCTTCAGGTGAAGACATCAATGTTCTTGTATATGATACGGAATTGTATTCAAATACCGGCGGCCAGTCTTCAAAAGCAACACCCACAGGGTCCATTGCCAAGTTTGCCGCTTCCGGCAAAAAAACGTCGAAAAAGGATCTAGGCGGTATGGCCATGACATATGGTTACGTATATGTGGCCAGCATTGGAATGGGTGCCAACAAGCAGCAGATGATGAAGGCGATTGTCGAGGCTGAAAGTTATGACGGGCCCTCTTTGATCATGGCATATGCACCGTGTATTAACCATGGTATTCGAAAAGGTATGGGCAAGAGCCAGGAAGAGATTAAGCTGGCTGTACAGGCGGGTTACTGGCCGTTGTATCGCTTTAATCCTCAGCTTAAGGCGGAAGGTAAGAATCCGTTTATCCTTGACTCAAAATCACCGGACGGAACATTACAGGAATTCCTGTCAGGCGAAGTACGCTATGCATCTCTTGAAAAATCTTTCCCTGAAGAATCCAGGATACTGCGTGCCAGGCTGGAGGAAGAATACAATGATAGGTATGAATCTTTGAAAACAAAAGCAGGGCAGGGGGTTTCCAAAGAGGAATAGGCGATAACCTGCAGAAAGAGAAAGTTAGTTTAAGATTAATATAAGAAGGCCGTTTGCAGAAAGCAAACGGCCTTCTTTGTTTATTTCGATCCACGCAAAACTTCCAGGGGCTTCAGGAAAACCTTCACAACTACTGTTCGGGTTGTAAATTCCACATTAATTTCATACCGCAGGTATTTCATCCGTGCGCGGTAAATACGATCAGTATTTTTGTTGTGGAATATTTCAACAACTGCATTTTTACTGGAATCCCGTTTTTCATTATCATCTGATTCCAACTTGAAGTAATAGGTGTATCGTTCATATGAATCAGACAGGGTTTCTTTTACGTCATAAACCCCAAGAATCGTTTCAATATCAGATAATCCGGGGATCATTGTTATATCAATGTGTTCAAGGCTGATGGTTGCTGTTCGTTTCAGGATACTTCTTTCAGAACTGCATAATGATTTGATGACATCACAGATTAACTTTTTTGAAAATACATCAACCATATTTTTTTCAAACGAGAGTGTTTTCAGTTTAAATTCATCTTGAATTTCAACGAATTCGAACGTTGTAGAGAGGCTGAAATAACGGTGGGTTACCGGATCTTCTTTCACTAGGATATACTTATAAACAACGCTGCCATCTGCAAGAAGTTTAATGTCAGAGGGATCGGCACCCAATAGTTTTATTATATCAAAATCATGAAGGACGGGCGTTCGGGATGTAACCGAAAGCCCGTCTTTTTCACTGTTATGAATAGTAAAATTTTCATCAAACCGGCAAAATTGATTTTTTACTTCTATCAGTCTTTCTAACAGGCATCCCTGACACAACAGGAGTATCATGGGTAGTATAATGAGCAGCCTGATGTTTAGTTTCATAGTATAAATTGTGTGCCTGAATATCATGTCTGTATAATACCGGTTTTTCCCTGGTTACCAGTAAAGACCCCATACAATACCGGTGGAAAGCAGGATATGGGTTAACAGGATCAGGGCAACATTTTTACCCATAAACGGAATCAGGTCGGGGATAGAATCCGCATTTTTTGAAACACCGAAAAATATATGAATCGCAGGGACTGCGGTTATCAGGGAAATGAGACTATGCACCGGAAGTAACTCCAGAAGCCACCCGGTAACAATAGAAAGGTAGGCCAGAAACAGGAAAAGGCCGTATAAGACCACGCAGGACTCCTTCCCAACGGCGATGGGGAGATGCTTTCTGCCGGCTTCCCGGTCCACATCAATATCAGGGAACTGGTTTAATAAAAGGAGATTGCATACCATGAAAAAGGGCACCATGGATACGACAAAAGACGTCCATGAATAGGTACCGGTCAAAACAAAACTCGTCCCCATGACCATCAGGTGGCCGAATCCCACTCCCGGGGCAATCAGGCAAAGGATCGGGCTCCTGGTGATCCACCTGGTATAGGCCACCACAATTAATACCCCGAGCACCCCCACCGGAAGGAGCATCCATCCCCTGACATACATGAAATAGAAACCGATGAGAATGGTAAGGACAAGTGAGACTATACCGGTAATCAGGGCGTGGTGTGCTTTTTCCGGATTTTCGGGAATGGCTTTACTGCCGCCGCTGAATGGGGTTGGGATAGTTTTCAAATCAAGTCCGGTTTTAAAATCATCGTATTCGTTCAGGGCATTGACGCTGATATGAGCTGAAACCGCCCCCACAAGGACAAGCACAAGGTGTAAAATATTAATGGTACTTTCGGCATATAAGGCTACCGCCACACCAAGGCCCACACAGGTGGGGGGCAGCACAAGAAACGGTATCCGCATGGAACCCAGGGTAACGCTCTTCTTACTATCTTTCATCCATTCACCTCCACATCATTTAACTGAAATACTTATCAAAAACCAGGTAATACTCTTATCAATGGAATTGGCAAAACACAATACCTTGTGTCCGTTTTCAGCAATTCACGGTGAAGATGAACTATTTATCAGGGTTGGTTGCAGAGAACTGGATTGCCGTTCAGTTTGACGAGCACGTCGTTGCGGATTTTTGCATTATTTATTAATGATGGTCAGGGCAGTTCCGGCTATACGGAAATTTATTTGCGATAGTCAATTATTGTTCTGCCGTTAAGCGATATACGCTCAATAAATTCTTTTTGATTTTCCTCATTTGACATCAGCATAAAATTTTTTTCATCGGCATTTAATCTTTCCAGTACTTCATTTGGTGTTTCATCGGGCTTTAAATCATGTATTTCCAGTTTATCACCATTTTCAAGGATAAATGTTTTCATGGTAAGCCTCATAATTTTTGGGTTTTAGGAGAGAATTGGACTATAGATTTTATTTTTATATTTGTCAATGCGGTTTTTATTTTCAAAACAATTCACGGTGAATTGATTTTTTGTATTCATTCACGGGGGTACTTCATTAATGTCGTTAACTTAAGGATTTTTATCAATCATAAAATCCCCCTCGATCCCCCTTTTCAAAGGGGGAAGCTTTTTTCTCCCTTTTCAAAGGGGGAAGTTTTTTCTTCCCTTTTCAAAAGGGGAAAGTTTTGCTCTTCTCTTTTACAAAAGGGGGAAGTTTTGATGAACTCGTAAAAAGCTGATTAAGGGCGCTTCGCGCGCCCTATGGTAACAAATAACT
>JAUXDD010000022.1 GCA_030618465.1 Desulfobacteraceae bacterium | reverse complement strand
CCCCGTATCACGAATCAAGCTTACACGATAAAGGCGGATTGCCCACAGGGAAACAAGCGTTGCATGAAATACACCCGGCTTTGTCAGGTCCGCCGGCAAGCCAGATGCGGGGCAGATCTGGCTGACGGATAAGGGGTCTGGCCAGGGATACGAAATCAACATCTCCCTGCTCCAGGATCTCTTCTGCTTTGCTGAATGATCGAACCCCGCCAACCAGCATCACCGGTGACGTGATCTGTTTCTTTATGGCTTTTGCACCTTCCAGGAAATATCCCTCCTTATCCCTGGTATCAATATCCACACGTGCTTCAGGAATCAAATACGGCTTCCATCCGAGCTTTTCTTCACCCAGGGTCAGTGACTCCCACATACCACCGCTTGCTTCAACAGCATCAATTCCGAGCGTTGAAATGCATTTTGCCGTTTCAACGCTTTGCCCGATTGTTGTTCCATCAGGAAAAAAATCCGTGGTATCCATTTTAATCATGACAGGAAAATTTTCACCGACTTTTTTACGCCCCTTTTCATAGATTTCCTGGATAATACGAATCCTGTTTTCTATTGATCCGCCGTATTGGTCATCTCTTTTATTGGTACGCGCGGACAAAAATGAGCTTAACAGCCATCCGTGGGCCGCATGAAGCTGGACACCGTCAAAGCCGGCTTCCCGGGCCCGTAAAATTCCATCGGCAAAACCATTGACGATCGCCTCGATCTCTTCAACAGTCAGGGCACGGGGTGTTTGCTGCAGCAGGGTGTCAAATACGGAAGAAGGTCCTGTGGGCTCAGCTTCATCATCCCCGCCTTCTTCGTCAAAAATTTCCGGATGGCTGCCAATATAGTCCATAAGCGCAGGAGAAAGATATGCGCCAAGATTCGCGCCACTTTCCGCTGTGGTTACCTGTCTCCCCTGGTGAAATAATTGAAGAACAATTTTACAATCTCCATCAGCTTCATGAACGGCCTTTGTTAAACGATTAAGGCCGGGTATGTATCTGTCATCATACACCCGCATTGCTCTGTGAAGTGATATGTTTTTTGGATACACAGCCGCGCCACCCGTTATTATCATTCCCGCGCCGCCTTTTGCCAGATCCGAATATATCTTTATGAGGGTATCTGTCACTTCTCCATCTGTTGTGGCTGCATTTTCAAATGTTGCCGATTTCACAATCCGATTCTTGATTTCGATATTTCCAACGCGTTTGGCAGTAAAAACAATGCTGTTCTTTCGATCCATACGGATATATCTCCTTCCGGACAATTATTTCTTCATGAATACTAATAAACCATCGCTTCATTGGTTGCTCTTACCATAATATCACTGATCGTTATCCCTTTGGGCTGGTTGATACAGTAAATAATTGCATCTGTAATCGCTTCAGCGGACAGCATCATGGACCCGGGGTCATTCATATCCGGATTGGTCAGGCTTTCAGGATTTTTTTCAATACGTTCCATAAATTCTGCGAAGTGTTTTCCATATAAGTCGGACGGCACACTATAATCCAGCACAGTGGATGAAATATTTGTGGCGGCAGCACTGGGATAAATGGTTGATACTTTGATTTTTCCTCTGGTTTCACCTCTAAGGGCATCGGAAATCATTTTCAGACCGGATTTTGTTGCACTGTAAACGCCCGCACCGGCATGTGTGCAGGTACCATAGAGAGAAGAGATATTCACAACTTGCCCTTCCCCCTGCCTGATCATTATATCCATTACAGCTGTAATGCCGTAAATGGGTCCTTTTAAATTAATATCAATACACTTATCCCAGATATCATTTTCTTTTGCGGCAAACATTGCCATCGGCATTGTTCCTGCATTATTAATTAAAACATCAATTCTGCCAAATGTATCCACGGCAAACTGAACCATCTTCTCGACCTGCTCTTTGTCGGAAACATCAGCAACAACATATTCCGCAATACCGCCTTCTGATTTTATTCCGTCGGCAGCGGATTCAGCGGCTTCCTTATTGATGTCGGCAAGTATAATCCTGGCTCCCATCTTTGCCAGTTTCTCAGAAGTCAGCTTCCCAAACCCACTGCCTGCACCTGTGATGACCACAACTTTTTCCTGTACGTAATTCATTCTTAACCCCCATTTAATTATTTTATTGTTTCAGGTCTAAATTTAGTCTTGAACAAAATCTTCAGATCTTGATTCCTTCAAGGTTATGGCCTCAACTTCACACGTCACCAGGCAAAGTCCGCATCCCATGCAGTTTGCCTCATTTATCAATGCAGTGCCTGCTTCACCATCCATGGAGATGGCGTCAAAATAGCACCTGTCCATGCATATTTCACATGCTGTGCAATCATCCGCATCAACAACAGCGGTAAACCGGCTGGGAGCAACAAATTTCTTATCATTTTTTAGCGCACCCGGCCAGTTAATACAGCAATCATCGCAACAGTTACAGATAAGATTGCCGCCGGACCGGCTGTTGTTGGTAACGTGAACAAGGCCCTCCTCCTCGCATTTTTTTAAAATGTCGATTGCATCTTCACGGGTGATTTCACGGCCTGTTCCCCTTTCGATAGCATAATCAGCAGCATTGTCTATCTGTATGCACACATCCAGTGATTTACCGCAATCTCCTTTGAGGATGCGGCAGGTACAATTGACCACGGCTAATTTTTCCGACCTTTCCACGATATGCTTCACATCTTCATAGGCCAGAATCTGAGACTCTGGTGTAACCGTAATATTGACCGGAATGACTCGTTGCATGGGTTTGGGTATAATCCCTTTAATAAGTTCGTGATATCCGGGCCATTCATTATGGTCAAATTCTTTCCACATAGCCAGTATGTCTTTTGAAATATTCGGCGTCAGGATCGAAGCATCATGAAGCTGGACAATATGTCTCGCCCGGTAATACCGAATGGCATCATTTTTCCTGGATTTAAAAATCAGGCCTTTCATAAACAATGCTTCTAACATCCCATCAACATCAGTCTCTGGAATAGCGGTCTTTTCCGCCAGTTCCCCCGCCGTTGCCGGCGGTGATGCAGCCAGTAATATTTCGGCTTCCTTTGAATCAGCCATTTTTTTTATAATTTCAGGAAGCAACCTGGATTCGCCAAACCCCACACTTTCCGACAGTTGCTGATAAATGTCTTTATCTGACATACATATTTCTCCCTTTCAAACCTTCTTCCTGTTACCGCAAAACATAAATTCCGAATCCCACATCCCGAATCCCGCATCCCGCATCCCAAAACCAGCGATTGATATGCAACTTAATCCTTATTTTAGATTAAGTAAAATGAATTATTAACCCGGCAATTAAAATATATCATTCCGGCCGCAGTGAAACGGAGAGCCGGAATCCAGTGAAGCTTCAATGCCTGTGGATTCCCGCCTTCGCTGGAATGACGGAGCGATAGTGAAAAATTTGTTTATTTAATTACCGGTTTAATATCAGGTAATATAAATGGGAATCAAACATTTACAACTGGTTTCAGCCACATCACAGGCTATTGACATTTTTATTGCATTACTCTAAAAATGATATATATTCACCACATTCACTGTTTTCTATTTTTGGGAAAGGAATTTAATAATATTTTAACAGAGGAGGCCACCTAATGATTATGCAAAATATCAGAATTTTGAAATTTTTTCGTTGCCTGGCAGTATTGTGCACCATCACCATAGGATTTATTACCATTGTTGCCACTAGTGATGATGATGTCGCAGATGTTATTGATGACGCCGGGATAGATTTGGGTATTAATGAAGATTATGACCTGGAAGCAGCCCGACTGACACTTGCCGACGGCGAAGAAGAAGTATGTCAAAGTGTAAATATAAGGGAAAAACTTACGGATGCCGGGGTAGATGATATTGTAGAGGCTGCCATACAAACAATAAATATAAATCGCATTTTAGTGAGTTACAGAGCAACCTGGGACCCGGCAACCATTACCAGTTTTACCTGCACCTTAAGTATTAGTGGTGATTTAGGATCGGTTACTTTCACAACAGACCCTATTAATAACAATACAGACACACCCACAGAACCTCAAATGATTGATCTTGATGGCGATGATTCATCGGTAATTAACGGCTATCTGCAAAACAGGGATCAAACCATAGATTTTTGTATTGAATGTTCAGGATTGGAAGGAACCGAAAATATGGATTTCGATTTTGACATAATATTAGATATCAATATTAAAGCATAAAAAGGTTTAACCCGCTAAAAAAAGTCAGAACGGGTCTATTTATACTGCGCTAAATAAAAGGCACTAAAAAGTCTGTAATACAGCTTTTTCGTGCCTTTTATATTATTCCCGGTTCACCCCATAAAAAGTAAGAAAACGGCCTCCTTTTATCAGCATAGTCCATGGCAGTCACTGGGTACCGCTGGCTCAATCTACCACCGGAAGTATTGTAAAATATAATCAGTAGACCGAACCGTTCAGATTCGAGACCTCCAAAAATATATACAAGTTACATTATACTGGTTCTTGAAATAACAATCCAGCTGTCTCACGGTGTATACAGTGCAACCAGACACCGCGTATCTTCATCTGCAAGGTTCTTTAATTTGTGGGGAACTTCAGAATTAAAATGGATGGATTCTCCAGGTTTGAGATGATGGACTTTATTTCCAAGAGTAAATTCAAGGCTTCCTTCCATTACAAAAATAAACTCTTCACCTTCGTGTTTGTATGCCAGAGGCTTATGTACCTGCCTGGACTCTATGGTAACCATAAATGAGCGCAGGTGTTCGTTTTCAGCACCTGGCGTCAGCGTTTGATAGTAATAGCTTTTCGTTCGTTTGGTAAATGCCTGGGCCCGCTGGTCCTGAATTTTGTTTTTCTCATCATCACGCAGAAATGTGCCTGGATCTACTTCCAGTGACCGGGACAATCGTAGAAGAAAGCTGACAGACGGGACAACTTCTTCACTTTCAACCTGGTCGATAAATTCCGGTGTCTGGCCGGTGGACTGGGCCAGATCTTCCATTGACCAGCCATGGGCTTCGCGCAGTTTACACACCTTTTCACCAAAACCGGACCTGGCATTTCCGCCCTTGTCATCGCACAAAACATCTGCCAGGTCCCGCATGACCCGCTGCCTGATTTTAGCCGTCAAAAGCGGAAGCAGTGTTTTTGCATCTGCCACCACACCGATGTCTGCAATCTGAAAAATGGGGGCATTCCTGTCCCGGTTGATCGCTACAATGGTTTTGGATTCCATTATGCCGGCGGTATACTGTACTGCCCCGGAGGCACCCACGGAAAAAAGCAGATTTGGACGGACAGTCTTTCCGGTCTGCCCGATCATTCTGTCTTCTGCAACCCAGTGCTGCAAAACAGGCGGTCGGGTAGAACCAACTTCTCCGCCAAGGGCTGCTGCCAGACGTCTCACATGGCCAAAACCTTCGGCATTTCCCACGCCTGCGCCGCCGATCACAACAGTCTCAGCCTCTTCAAGTTTCCGGCGTTCTTCCGGCTCAGCCCTTCTGGAAATCAACTTTAATCCTTCAGGCAACGCTATCGAATCAATTTTAATCTGTTCGATGGTTCCTGGATCACCGGCAACGTCCACCGGTTGCATGGCATGGGGCTGAACCGTTGCAAATCCAATAGTGGATTCGTCTGAATAAGTAAGTTCCGCCATGACTTCACCACCCCATGACGGGCAGGTAGTCACGACTCTGCCATCTTCCATGCGCAGGTCGACACAATCCGCTATTAACCCGGCATTGCAAATCCGGGCGCACCGGGCAGCAATTTCCCTGTTCATATCCGTCAGGGTAAATAACACCAGCATGGGTTCATGGATGTTAATGGCCTTTATCATGGCCTCTGCATAAAGATCCGCCCTGGGTGAAGTCAGTTCAGGACTTTTCACCACATACACCCGGTCAGCGCCGTGCTCCACACATTCTTTTGATGCGGTTTCAATGGACAGGTGAAGCGGGGCGTCCCCTTGTTCCGATTCTCTTTCACTTAAAAAACCGACCAGTACAGCAACAGTTTCCCCGGATACATCCGCTGCCAGTTCCCTTGCTTTGGCAAGAACATTGAGACTGTAGCCGAACTGTCGCCTGTCTCTTAAATCACCATATACCCAGATATCTTTATTCCTGGTTTTCATAATTTAAAAATGTATGTATATCAAAAAAAATCTCAATTAAATTCATTAATATGAATCATCCAATCAACCCTGCTTCCAGTAATCTATTGACAAGGGCATCCACCTGCTCCCCTGCAGAACCGTCAACAAACTCACATTTCCTGTCTCTTTTGACGCGCTTCATGGAAAGCACCTTTGTGGGCGATCCCGGGTCACCCACCTGATCGGATGACAGATCAAGAGCCGCCATATCCCACGTTTCAAATTCTTTTTTTTCAAACGCTGTTTCAATCCCTGAAAGAGACGCATCCCTGGGCTGGACAGATGACGGATGGATAGTCAGGACAGCAGGCAGGGACACTTGGAATTTTTCCAGGAAATCATCTGCCCTCCGTTCCACCAGAAGCCCGGAATCCGTATACTCAATCGAATGGGCACAGGTTACAAGCGGAAGGCCAAGCTGTACGGATGTCTGGGGGCCGACCTGGCCGGTATCACTGTCTGACGTCCGTGTACCGAAAAGAATCAAATCGCAGGGTGCCAGTTTTTTTATTGCAGCCACAAGTACATTGGATGTGGCAAGTGTATCTGAACCGGCAAAGCAGGGATCAGAAAGAAGCACTCCCCGATCAATGCCCATAGACATGGCTTCGTAGAGGGCCGAAGCGGCCACCGCCGGTCCCATGGACAGGGCGGTAACAGTCCCTCCCGTTTTTTCTTTTATTCCCAGCGCTGTTTCCAGTGCCGGCCGATCAAACGGGTTCATTCCGCACTTCTCCGGGGTACGGATCACCCTTTTGTCCGGAGCCTCTGTAATCACTGATTTTATACATACGACGATGTGAAAACTCATCTGTCACCTTATCAACTATTTATATTCATTCAACACTTCTCTTGCAATAACCATACGATGAATCTCTGCGGTTCCCTCATAAATACGGGTCACCCTGGCATCACGGTAGTACCGTTCAACCGGGTAGGATTTTGAATAGCCGTATCCGCCGTGTATCTGGACGGCCATGTCAGCCACCTGGCTTGAAACCTCGCCGGCATGAAGTTTAGCCATTGCCGTAGCCTTTGTAAATGGTTTGCCATGATCTTTTAAATATGCGGCCCTGGTAACCATGAGCCGGGCGGAATCAACCTGGGTTGCCATGTCGGCAATCATCATCTGGATGGCCTGATGTTTAGCAATAGGCACGCCAAACTGCCTCCGCTGGTTTGCATATTTGACGGCTTCTTCAAGCGCGGCCTGGGCAATACCCACTGCCTGGGCACCAATCCCGATTCTCCCGACATCCAGCGCCTGAAGACCGATTTTCAGGCCAGATCCCTCCCTGCCCAGCAGGTTTTCCACCGGCACTTTACAGTCATACAATCGTATTGAACTGACAGGATTTGATCTCATCCCGGACAGGTCCTCAATATCTCCCACAACAAATCCGGGTGTTCCCCGTTCTGCCACAATCACACTGGTCCCTTTGCGTCCGGCATCCGGATCTGTCCGGACAAAAATGATGCAGATATCCGCAACACCGCCGTTTGTAACAAATACTTTATTGGCATTAACCACATAATGGTCACCGTTTCGTATGGCTGTTGCCTCAATAGCGGTTGCATCTGAACCGGCATTGGGTTCGGTCAGGCAGAAAGCACCGATCTTCTCACCCCTGGCAAGGGACGGCACCCATTTTTGTTTTTGTTCCCCGGTCCCAAAGCCCATAATCGGGTATATGGCCATACTGTTGTGAACGGTTACGCAAAGTCCAAGGCCGGCACAAACCCTTGATATTTCCTCGATCACGATAGTATAGTTTACAGAATCCATACCTGCGCCGCTGAGTTTTTTTGGAACCTGTATGCCAAAATAACCCAGTTTTCCCATTTTCTCCACAACCTCCCAGGGAAAACGGGCCTCCTGATCAATATCTTTTGCTATCGGCATGATTTCACGCTCACAGAACGATCTCACCGAACGGCGCAAGACACGATTTTTTTCTGAATAAAGTGTATCCATAATTTATTTAACTCTTGTAGGGACGCCTGTGTGTCTGCCCGAAATAAAATGATATTTCATCAATACGATATTATTCCTTAATGACTTTGCAGATTTCCATAAATAAATCGGTCAGTCGCAAAATACCCACAATCTGTTTTTTTGAAACCACAAGCAGAGACTGATGATGCCCCAGTACCAACTGGTGGATGGCCTCATCTATGGATGCTTTCTTATTGACAAATTCTCCCTCTGTGGGCGTATACATGAATTCTTTTACTTTCAGATCAGAGTTTTTTTTAGCAAGCTGTTCAAGGGGGGCTCCCCACAGTTCAAACTGATCCATCATGGATTTCATAAATTTCGGACTGAAGCCGAAACGCGATAATCCATAGCGGGAAACCGGATCAGAACCTCCCATTTGTGCATATTTCGGTTCCAGTGCCCTGAGTATGTCAAGCTGGCTGATCTTTCCCACAATGTAGTTCAACTCATTGTATACAAGAACAGCCCTGTGCTGTACCCGGGTATTATCAAATTTGTCCTTTGCTTCTTCAAGAACTTCAACAGCTTCCTTTAATGTTGCTTCCTGTGAAACAGTAGCGTATTCGGCCAGAGGAACCATCAGGTCCTCCACAGTGATTTCTTTCAAACCAAACCTCCTTGTAATATTAAAAAAAACGGCAAATTAAGGGTCATGACGACTATCTGAATTTTATTAAAACAAAGTGTATTTGTTATCCTAATTTTTTTTAACTGTTTTTTCAATAAGTTTTATATTTTATTGAAGTATCATGGCCGTATAAAAAATAAAATTATTGCCGGGTACATTTATTAAAAACCATTATTAACGACCTGTCCGGTTTTCAAGATTGACATGGTTGAGTTTACTTTGTAAAATAAAGCTATTATGAAAATATCTGAATACCTTCGAAAAGAACATATTTTTTTGGATTCCATGCTTGCAGATAAGGATGAAATTCTGAAATTTGTGGCGGATGCATGTGCAAAAAACGGCATTGTGAAAAATTCTGCCATGCTTTATAAAGGCTTGCAGAATCGTGAGCAGACAATGAGTACCGGAGTCGGTGGCGGCATTGGTTTTCCACATACCACAAACACTGAAGCAAAAGATGCTGCCGTCATTCTGGTCCGCCTGGCAAAGCCGGTTGATTTTGCAGCCCTGGATGCATTGCCTGTGGATATTATCCTGTCCATTGTAATTCCTGAAAACAAAAAGAGCCTGCATATTCAAATTCTTGCAAGAATTTCAAGGCTCTGCCAGAATCCTGAATTTCTGGAAAAAGTACGACAGATAAATGATCCTGAAACATTATGGAAAGAAATCAGAATTCTTGAAGAAACGATTACGTTGCATTGACATTCTATTTTAATTAAACCGTTTTCCCTTTTAACCTTTAACAGCCCTGACGAGTATCCATTGTATCTTCTAACTGCTGTAATTAATAACGAAGACCTCATCGATGAAATTATTACCGGCTGGATGGATATCGGTATTACCGAGGCAACGGTAATGGAAACAACCGATTCCATTCAACTGATCAGCCACCATATTCCTATATTCGCCGGATTTCGTACGCTTACCAGCGGAGGCATGCGCCATAACAAAACCATATTCACCACTGTCGAAAATCATAAAACCCTCAACATGGCTGTCTCTTTTCTGGAAAAAGTATGCCGTGACTCCGGAAAGTCAAAGCAGGGCAATTATTTTGTCGTGCAGCTGAAAAGCAGTGGTCAGCTTGGGACTGTTTCCGATTAATCCCCCCTCGCCTCTTTCACCCGATGCAATGCCACCTTAAATGTCACAGGGCCCACTATCTGATTAATTGTAATAACTGCCAGAACAATTGTAATAAGATACCCCCCGATTTCAGGAAACTGGCTGTTGGCCAGCTGGGCAAGCCCGATAGCAACACCGGCCTGTGTTATATATGCCATCCATGCATGTCTGGTGTGAACAGGTGGAGCCGCGCTGATCGTTCCGGCAAGCCATGTGGCCAGAAAAATACCTGTTGCACGGACAAAAACAAGGCACAATGCAATGGGCCAGCATGCTTTCAATGCTTCAAGGCTCAATGAGGCGCCGGCCAGTGAAAAGAACACCACATAGATCGGCAATGCCATGCGGTTCAGCACTTCCAGAAAATAGCCCCCGTTTTTACTGAAATTCTGAACAAAAAATCCAGCGCTCATGCAAATAAGAAGCGGTTCCAGGTGAAGAGAGATATGAAAATGGTATTCCATGAATCCGCTCATCCAGGCAGACACTTTTGTTGCGCCAAAAGCGATAAAAAGCAGAAACAGCAGCAGGTCATGCCCTACCCTGTTCATGTATACGGAGATGCCTTTGCCTAAAATCCCGCCAAGTATAAAAGAAACAGCCATCTCAAGCGACAGCGCGGCAAGGACATGATGATCTATAACACCACTGCCGGTCAGGATAATTTTTGATATTGTCAGTGCAAATGTAAAAAACACAATGATCAGTACATCCATTGCCACTGTGACACCAAGAACCGTTTCCGTAAATTTTCCTGAAGCGCGGCATTCACTGATAATGGCAATCGCTGATGAAGGTGACCGTGCAACTGAAACCACACCGAGAAGAACTGCCAGAACAATGAGTTGAACTGATGTCAAATCATCTGTAAGGTTAAAATTACGACCGGAAAATACAACAAAGAAAAACACCAGGCCGAAAACAACGGAAGTAAGCAGTATAATGTTTAAAACAATGCTTCTGCCCAGTTTTCTTAATGACTTCATCTGAAGCGAACCGCCGGCGGTAAATGCAATAAAATTCAATGCCAGATCATCCGCAAGCCTTAATCGTTCCACCATATCAACCGTCAAGAAACCGCTCACATAGGGCCCGATAATAATTCCGGCAAAAATATATCCGCTTATCAGCGGCAATTTCACTATCTTCAGGATACGTGAGCATACATAGGCAGTCAGTAAAAGGACTCCCAGGGAAAGGTTGGTGAGCCCGGCCTGATGCCAGCTTGAATCCACATCATGACTTATGAGCCACAATACCAGCAGCGTCATTAACACAAGGATAAAAAAGTAAGTGATCAGGTTTTTTCTTTTTTGACCGTTTGTTACCATTACCGATTCTCTTTGAGTAACCGTTTGAGAGAAAAAGAACTCAGCAGGTCATTATAAATTATGGCAAGCAGGGCAATGCTTACCACCATGTCAGCCATTTCACAGGAAAACCCGCGATGAAAATCAAAAAGAATGGCCAGGGCAAGGCCTCCCTGTTCAAGCAGCCCGAGCCCCAACCCATGCGGGTGAGTTCTCAGCTTCGGTCCCAGATAAGTGATAAAGAATCCGCCAAGAAGCTTTCCTGTTGCCCTGAGAAGACAGTATCCGATTGAAAAAACCAGCAGCCATAATGAATTGATTTCCCATCCAGCGCCCAGAAGGACCAGCAACAAAAGGTAAACCGGCTTTTCAACGCTGTTTAAGATGTTAAAAATGCGTTCTTTTTCCCTTGTAAGGTTGACCAGGCAAAAACCCACAAAAAAATTTATAAGCAACGGTGAAAAATTCAAAATCAGGGCTGTTCCGCTTGTAACCACCGCCATTCCAATAACCACAAGAGATAGTTCACTCTCTTCTCTTCGTTGTGTCAGGAACAGAAGATACAGAACCAGCAGACCGGCAATGGCAATACCGGTGACCAGTGTCCCCCGTCCCAGTACATTGACCCACGAATTTCCATCGAGTATTGACGGGCGAAACAGGAATACGAGGCTGAATATCAGCATGGCGCTTAAACCGTCAATACCTGAAATGTACTGTAATAATCTGATGGTACTGCTTTTCCTGGCTATGGCCCCTGGAGCAAAAAGCGCGAGTCCGGTCTGGGCAGTACAGGCTGCGGCTGCGGCAAGGGTCAATGCGGCAGAATATTTCATGGGACCTGACATAGTGCTGATCAAGGGGAGAGAACTGAATTGAAACACATAATATATACCTGAAAAAACAAGAAAAAAGGTAATAAGCCCTTCAACAATGGATGCCATGAAAAATTCTGAAGGAAATCGTTTTAATTTGGGTATTTCAAACTGGAACCCGAAAAGAAGCCCGATCCACCCGAGTAAAAGGGCACTCAGTGGTTCCAGGCCGGCGCAGGTCTGTTCATCCAGAATATTTAAAAATTGAGGGCCAAGAAGAAGTCCAAGAAACAGAAATTCAGTCCCGGTAAAATAAAATTTGCGGGCAAAAAGCGGCAGCCGGAAGCCTCGAAACGTCAGATGATAACCGCTGATAGCGAGGAAAGTGATCAAAAGCAGCGCAAAAAATATTTTCATAAATTCATTTTAACGTTTTCTATTAAATAAATCCAGCGATTTGGATTTGGAGATAATATATGAAATGAAATTTATTTGCCTTGTTGGTTATTATTTCGTAAACTCACGCTAAGTACAGATCTTTATATTTTCCAGAAAAACCGTCCTGGATTATCTATCCGCGTAATACCTTCATCCAGTGCCTCATATACTGCTTTCTCGAAAGCGTCAGTTGAAAGAGATACGGTTAACTCTTCGACTTCATATGCATTTCCGCATGGTCTGTACTGGGACATCACATTTACATACGTGTTTGTTGAAATTATCCGGGCAATAAACCGCATAATTTCTCTGGTTCCTGCCAGCCCCCCCGGCAGGACAAGGTGCCGGACAAGAAGGCCACGCCGGGCAATACCGGATTCGTCAACAACCAGATCCCCCACCTGGCAATGCATTTCACTCACCGCCTCGCGGGCTTTTTCCGGGTAATCTCTTGCTTTACAGGTTTTTTCTGACACATCCGGATCCCAGAATTTAAAATCAGGCATATAAATATCCATAATACCGTCAAGCAGTTTCAGGGTTTCCACGTCCTCGTATCCACTTGAATTGTAAACCAGGGGGATTGTCAGCCCATCTTCTATCGCAATCTCAAGTGCACCAAGAATCTGTGGTACAACATGAGTTGGAGTTACAAAATTGATATTATGGCAGCCCATTTTCTGGAGATCCATCATCATGTATGCAATCTGGCTGCTATCAACTTCCTGACCGTATCCCTTGTGGCTGATTTCAAAATTCTGGCAGAAATTACACATTAAACCGCAATAGGCCATAAAGATGGTTCCCGACCCTTTTTTGCCAACCAGCGGGGCCTCTTCCCCAAAATGTGCATCATAGCTGGATACATAAGCATTGCCTGCTGTTTTACAAATTCCGGTCTCCCCTGAAAGACGATCAACCTTACACTTTCTTGGACACAGGGTACAGGATTTCAGGATTTCACGGGCATGTTTGATCTTTTTGCCGAGTAATCCACTGTTGTATGTGTCGATATATACAGGTTGGAATAATGACATGGCTTTGATGTATGATATCTTTTTTATTGGGCACAGATAATATGCAAGTCGCTATGAATATAATAGAAACGTCTAAAGGTATCAACTGAAATTTCAGGATTTATCCATTCCGGGAATATTCATCCGGGAATATTCATATTGATTGTTTTTATGGCGCATCGAGCTTGAACAGGGTCACAGGAAAATTACCTGTACAGATTAACCATTTAGTGATAGATAATTTGCCTTAAAGAAACGACAATTAATAAACATCCGTTATCCGGAATCGTACGGGAAGATTGTATATAAATGAAAAGTATCTGTGTATTCTGCGGGTCAAGCATTGGGCATGAACCGGCCTTTATTGAAGCTGCAAAAAATTTCGGTATGCTTCTGGCCGAAAGAAACATTCATCTTGTTTACGGCGGTGCCAATGTCGGCTTAATGGGCACAATTGCCAATGCCTGCCTGCAAAAAGGCGGAACTGTTACCGGCATTATGCCGAAAGCCCTTGTTGATATGGAAGTGGCCCATGAAGGATTGACCGAAATTAAAATTGTGGAAACCATGCATGAACGAAAGGCGCTCATGAGTGAGATTTCAGACGGTTTTGTTTCGCTCCCCGGAGGTATCGGCACCCTGGAAGAAACATTTGAAATGCTCACATGGGGACAACTGGGCATTCATTCCAAACCGGTGGGGCTTCTGAACATTATGGGATTTTTTGATCATCTACTGAAGTTTTTAACAATAATGGTGGAGCAGGGTTTTCTGCTCAGCCAGCACCTGGAAATGCTGCAAATTGATTCTGATCCCCAATCATTGCTGGAAAGACTGGAAACGTATAAACCTTTAGCTCTTGAAAAATGGTTTGACAAGGAAATAAATCGGGCATTATGAGTACCTCTGCAATTCATACCATCCTGTTTGATCTGGGCGGAGTTCTTTTTGAACTTACCGGTGTGCAGACCATCTGCAACTGGTCAGGCAATAAAATCAGTGAAGATGAGCTCTGGCGGAAATGGTTGACATCACCTGCTGTACGGAGTTTTGAATCAGGCAGAATTTCGACTGAAGAGTTTTCCGTAGTTCTGAAAAAAGAATTTGACCTGCCGATAAATACCAATGATCTTATCAAAGAATTTCAACTGTGGCTGAAAGGTCTTTATCCGGGCGCGAAAGAACTGCTTTTAAACCTTTCCACCAGATACAGACTTGCCTGTTTTTCAAATACCAATGAACTGCACTGGCCCAGGATAAAAAACGATTTTGGCGTATATGATTTTTTTGAAAAACATTATGCCTCCCACAAAATGGGAATGCTGAAACCCGATGATGAAGCTTTTGAATATGTGATAAATGACCTGAACTGCCCGCCGGATTCAATTTTATTTCTGGATGATAACCAGATCAATGTGGATGCGGCTGTGAGAAACGGACTCACAGCTTATTGTGTTTTCGGTGTGAAGCAATCGCACGACCTGTTATGCAGATTGAACCTTTTATGATCAGGAGTTCGTCCATGAATATCAGCCCATCAGCCGAAAAATCAGCATCGGGTTTAGATCCAAAAGCAAAGGAAATACTTGAAATACTTTCTGAATTGCCGGCGATCAATGACGGCACACCGGAAGCGGCACGCGCCCTGACGGATATGCAGAATCCCTATGATCCAAAGCCCAAAAAAATGGCCAAAACGTATGATCTGCTTATACCCGGTCCTGAAAGCAATCTGACGATCCGTATCTATGAACCTGAAACTGAGCTGCCAGGACCCCTTCCCTGCCTGGTTTTCTTTCACGGAGGCGGTTTTGTTATCGGCAGTATTAAGAGCCATGATGCAATTGCCAGCAATCTCGCAGCAAAAGCGGAATGTATTGTTGTATCTGTTGAATACCGCCTTGCCCCTGAAACAAAATTCCCGGGTGCTGTTGACGATACCTTTATGGCTTTTCAATGGGTGATAAATCATGCAAATGAACTTGGCATAAATGCCCGTAAGGTGGCAGTGGCCGGTGACAGTGCCGGTGGGTGCCTGGCAGCTGTAACCGCCATGCAATGCCGTGATAGGGGAATCGCTTTACCGGTCCTACAACTGCTGATTTATCCGGTCACGGATTTAAGTTCGGATTCAGTGTCAAAACTTGAGTTTGCCGACGGTTATTATCTCACAAAAGCCATGATGAACTGGTTCAAGACCCTATATTTAAATCATGATTCAGAGCAAACCAATCCCCGGGTGTCCCCTCTTCTTGCAAAAAGCCACAATAATCTGCCCCCCGCACGCATTATTACGGCAGGCTTTGATGTATTGCGGGATGAAGGAAAAGCCTATGCCGACAAACTGGTTTCATCAGGCATTGATGTGGTTCACTCATGCTATACTGATATGTTTCACGGATTTCTTTCTTTTAGCGGACTTCTGGCCCAGGGGCAGGCAGCACTGGATGAATGTACGGATGCCCTCAGGAACGCTTTTTATAACCGATAAGCAAGAGATTGATCGGTTGGCCAAATAGGATTTTTATAATCATTTTTTACATTCATCTGTTTCATAAATTGGCTTGACTATTTTTCCATAATTGTACACATAAGATAAATTCAAAATTTTAAATACATCAGCAACAAGGATAACAAATATGGAATTTGAACCTGTTATCGGGCTTGAGGTTCATGCCCAGCTTAAAACCCATTCAAAAATTTTCTGTAACTGCTCAACATCATTCGGAGCACCGCCCAACACGCATACCTGCCCTGTATGTCTGGGAATGCCGGGGGTGCTACCGGTTTTAAATAAAAAAGTCGTTGAATTTTCCATCCGGACGGCAATTGCCACAGACTGCAAAATTGCCAGGAAAAGCCGGTTTGCCAGGAAAAATTACTTTTACCCTGACCTTCCAAAAGGTTACCAGATCTCCCAGTATGAACTGCCCATAGCCGAGTTTGGTCATATCGATATTGAAGTAGATGGAAATAAAAAACGAATCGGTATTACACGCATTCACATGGAAGAAGATGCGGGAAAATTAAATCATGACCCTGCCCGTCCCATAAGCATGGTTGATTTTAACCGGACAGGCGTTCCCCTTATTGAGATTGTCAGCGAACCGGATATCCGGTCACCTGAGGAAGCAGGCGAGTATCTGCGCAAGCTTCGGTCAATCGTCCGATATATCGATGTCTGTGACGGAAACATGGAGGAAGGAAGCTTCAGGTGTGATGCCAATGTATCTATCCGGCCAAAAGGCTCTGAAACGTTTGGAACACGAACCGAACTGAAAAACCTGAACTCATTCAAACATGTTGAAAAAGCCATCCACTATGAAATAAAACGACAGGAAGCATTGCTGGAAGAAGGTGGGACAGTTGTCCTGGAAACACGGCTATGGAATGATGCAAATAACAGAACCACATCCATGCGGAGCAAAGAAGAAGCACACGACTATCGATATTTCCCTGATCCCGACCTGCTCCCCATTGTTATCGGGGATGAATGGATATCCAAAGTCAAAAAAGACCTGCCGGAACTTCCGAATGAAAAAAAGGAACGTTTTATAAAAGATTACGAACTTCCGGAATATGACGCCAATTTCCTCACATCATTCAGAGAACTGGCCGAATATTTTGAAGAATGCGTCAAAGTATATGCAAAGCCAAAACCGGTAAGCAACTGGATCATGGGGTCCCTTATGGCCATTTTGAATGCTGAAGGCAAATCTATTAAAGCTTCACCCATATCTGCCCGTAATCTTGCTGATCTTGTCAAACTCATTGATGAAGATATTATCAGCGGGAAAATTGCAAAAACTGTTTTTGAGGAAATGGCAAAAACAGACCGGACGCCCAAAGAGATAGTTGAAGAAAAGGGGCTTGTGCAGGTAACCGACACCTCTGCCATTGAAGTCATCATTGACGAGGTTCTTTCTAAAAACCCTGATGAAGTTGAGGCATATAAGAACGGAAAGACCAAACTGATGGGATTCTTCGTTGGCCAGGTCATGAAGGCAAGTAAAGGCAAAGCAAATCCGAAAATTGTGAACCAGATATTAAAAGATAAACTATAACTATGCAATAAACTTATATAATGGTATTGATTTATGCACTCAGTTATTATTGGAACCGGAAGCTATATCCCCACAAAAATAATTTATAACAAAGATTTTATTAATCATGAGTTCTATGATTTGAATGGGAATATATTTGAAAAACCAAATGAAGAAGTTATCGAACAGTTTGAAAAAATAACAGGGATTAAAGAAAGAAGATACGTAACAAATGACCTTCTTGCTTCTGATATTGCTTTTATTGCTGCTGAAGAAGCCCTTGCGTCATCAAAGATAGATAAGGAAAGTCTTGACTATATCATTGTTGCCCATAATCTGGGTGATGTCAGTGCCGGCAATAAAATACCGGACATTGTTCCGACGATTGCTTCACGCGTAAAACACAAATTAAAGATAGAGAATCCTTATACCATACCCTATGACCTTCCATTTGGCTGTCCCGGCTGGATACAGGGAATGATCCATGCTGATTATTTTCTCAAATCAGGTGATGCGAAGAGAGCCCTTATTATCGGTGCAGAAACTCTCTCCAGGATGTCAGATCCCCACGACAGAGACCAGATGATATATTCGGATGGCGCAGGAGCAACAATAATTGAAGCAACTCCCGGAAACGAACCTGTCGGGATATTGTCTCATGTTACACAATCGGATACGCTGGATCAGGCATATTTACTGTATTTAGACAAATCGTATAATCCCAATTATAATGGTGATGAATTATATCTGAAAATGAAAGGTCGCAAGGTATATCAATATGCATTAAAAATGGTTCCGCAGGTTGTGAAAAAAAGCATTGAAAAAGCTGAATTATCCCTCGGTGATATTCGCAAAATTCTTATCCATCAGGCGAACACAAAAATGGATGAGGCAATATTAAAACGGCTGTTTTTACTGTATGGTGAAAAAGATGTGCCTCCCGATATTATGCCAATGGTTATATCATGGCTTGGAAACAGTTCGGTAGCAACGGTACCTACGTTACTCGACCTGCTGCTTAAAGGCCGGCTTGATAACCACGATGTTATGAAAGGAGCTAATCTTGTCTTTGCCTCAATTGGGGCAGGTATGAATATAAATTCAATGGTATACAGGATGCCATGATTTTATAATGATACCACTCTATTTCATCCTGCATGATGTTAATGAAAATACTGAAATACATTTTAAAAACACTGAATTACTTTTTTCTTTTGCAAATCAGTATTACAATGTTTGTATGCACCTGCCACTCGCAATCAGATGATGAGAAACCTCTCTGGGAAGCAAAACTCTATAATGCAATGGCAAAAATCCCCCATTACCCGGGATCGAATGAATACAATAATTATGTATTCCCCCTTCCCTATTTGATTTACCGGGGGAATATATTAAGAGCAGACAGGAAGGGTATCAGGGGGATATTTTACAAATCCGACCACGTTGAATCAAAAATATCTATCTATGGGAATCCACCGGTAAATGATGACAATAAAGCCAGAGCAGGAATGCCCGAACTGGATGCACTTATTGAAATCGGACCGGCATTGGACGTCTACTTTAATGAAAGGAATTCTTTGGATTCTCTTTATTTAAAGTTTGCCCTGCGCGGTGCTTTTTCATTGGGCTTTGACAGTGGAATACATTCAAAATACCAGGGACTTCATGGGAATGTGAATCTGGTATACTGGAATACCGGTCTATTCCGGAAAAATAAATTCAGATTTGGTTTTTCCAGTGGTGTTATTTTTGCCGACAAAGATTTTAACAGTTATTTTTATGATGTGGAAGAACCTTATGTTCTTCCTGAAAGAGGACTTTACAAATCAGACGGGGGGTACTCAGGGTTTATACTGGCAACGAGTATGGGGAAAACTCTCACAAAAACCATTTCCTTTGGCAGTTATATCAGGTGGGACAATTTAAATAAGGCTTCATTTGAAGACAGTCCTCTTGTAAAACAAAAAAACAACTATATCATTGGATGTGTTTTAATATGGAAATTCGCGGAATCAAAACGATTGGTCAAAAAAGAGAGGCCCATTGAGGAATAAATTAATGTCATTAATTATGAAAAAAAACAGATCTAATATGAATTAGTTTTCTCATATTCTTGCTGTTCATTTGTAAATCTGCTTCCAGATACATGTCTATCCACTTTATTTTATTACCTATTCCAGTATTCAATACAAATGGTATGCCTTTTGCTTTAAATTATTACCAGAACTATTAATAATTTCTTTCTTAAACAAAGGACTGAATCTGATCATGCGGGAGGGTATGCGATGATTGCAAAATCTTTCTTGAAGCAAAGATATCCGGTTTCGGACTATTTCAGAGTCATTTTTATGGGGCTTGTTATTCTTCTGGCAGCTGTACTGGTCAAACTATTCAGCCTGACGCCACATTACAATGATACCGCTGCAGGCATTGACAACAGTGAACTCTCTTATTCCGGTTTGGGTAATGATAGCGGCGATTTAAAATTTGAAAGAAAAACAAAAAAATCTGTCTGAAACCTATTCCATCAGCGATTCCACCATGCAGCTGCTGCGCACTGAATGTTACCCGCCAGCAATTTTCCTGTAAAAAGTTCAGATATTCCCTAAACTCGTTTCCGAAAGCTCCCTGTCCAGGCGTTAATGCAAATTCCAATTATTGGGTTGAAATTATATTCTTTTTGTTGTTTATGATAACAATCTGATTTTATATCAAGACGGAATAATTTCGGAAAAAAATAGGGATAATGACTCCGTTTTAATACAAAAACACATTTTTATTTGATTCAGAATATCTATTATAAACCCTGTTAATCTAAGGAGTAAACCAATGGAAGGCATGGCACAGGCAACCAGGGAAATCATGTGGAATATATCACACGCATGGCTGATATATCCACTGTTTATCATTTCTCTTGTATTTTTAGTACGAGGCGTTAATAAGCGAATCTTATTCTGGAAAAAGGGCAAATCCGATAACGAATGTTTTTCAGATCTGATCAAACGCTTCCGGTTTATGATAATGGAGGTTTTCAATCAGGAACGTGTCAACATGTTTGAATTTCCAGCATTTTTTCATTCCTGCTTTTTTTATTCATTCCTGATTCTTTTTGGAACAACCACTGTCGTTGCACTTGATTATGATTTCGGCACCTCGCTGTTTACAGGAATCATCTATATTGTATTATCACTGGGTGCGGATATTGCCGGCGGTCTTATCCTGATCGGTATCGCGGCTGCATTGTGGCGTCGGTATGTCATGAAACCCAAAACAATTGAAACCAGTTTTAAAGAAGACACATGGGCACTGATTCTCCTGGCACTCATCGTCATCACCGGTTTTATTGCGGAAGCATTGAGAATCAGTGTCACGGGCGATGTCTGGCAGTCGGTTTCTCCTGTCGGTAAAATTATTGCCGTGATTCTTTATTCTGATCTTGATCCGGATAAAGGTGCGTCCAGACATGCATTTGTCTGGTGGATACATACACTCCTGGCATTCGGATGGATTGCATCCATTCCAAAAACCAAGTTCTTCCATATCCTGACGCTCCCTGCCAATGCATTTTTATCAAAAATGAAACCTGCCGGCGAACTTGAACGGGTGGACCTGGAAGAACTAATGGAAGACGAAAATTTTGATCCGGAAGATTTTACTTTTGGTATTGATACAACCAATGATTTCACATGGAAACACAGGATGGAATTTGACACATGTGTGTCATGCGGCCGGTGCGAAGAGGTGTGCCCGGCCTTTAGTGCCAACCAGCCCCTTTCGCCAAAGTATTTTATCTCCAGCATAAAGGACCTGATTATAGCCAATGACAATAAAGTAATAACCGGGGATTCAGGGCTGGAAATCGTTGAAAATGCCTTTGATGAAAATTACCTGTGGTTCTGCCGCACCTGCTATGGCTGTACCGGTGTATGCCCGGCCTTTATCAACCATGTGGACAGAATCATCGATATCCGCAGAAATGAAGTGGTCATGAAGGGACGTGTCCCCAATGAAGCCAACCGTACCCTTAAAACAATTCAGAGCCTGGGCAATCCGTTTGCCTCCCAGAGTGAACGGGTGGAATGGGTTGAATCCCTTGATGTGAAAATTGTGGGTCCGGGAGAATCCTGTGATGTGCTTTACTGGATCGGGTGTCTGACCACCTTTGATCCCACAAAGCATAAAATTGCTACCGATCTCATCCATATCCTGAAAAAATGCGATATTGATGTGGGAATTCTTGGCGGCGCAGAGATGTGCTGCGGTGATCCATGCCGGGTATTTGGCGATGAGCATAACTACCAGATGGCTGTAAAACCCCAGATAGAAGAATTAAATAACCGGACATTTAATACCCTCCTGGTGACGTGCCCGCACTGTTACAACACCCTTGAAAACGAACACCCCCAGTTTGGCGGAAAGTACAATGTGGTTCATTACAGTGAGTTTCTGCTGGGATTGATCAGGGAAGGGAAGATCAAATTCGATTCCAGTTATAAAAAATCGCTTACGTACCATGACCCCTGCTATCTTGGCCGGTACCAGAAGGTGTTTGATGATCCCCGCCAGGTCTTGAACAATGTTTATGGTTCCAGTATCATCGAAATGCCGAAAAACAGGGAACGGAGTTTCTGCTGTGGCGGCGGCGGCGGGCATTTCTGGATGGACATCAAGGAAGGAGAGCGTATCAACAGCATGCGTGTACTTCAGGCAAAGGAGGCCGGTGCACAAACCATTGCCACGGCTTGCCCCTATTGCATGCAGATGCTCGATGACGGCATAAAGATAAACAATCTTGACGAAGAGATGGCGGTAGAAGACCTGGCCGGATTGATTCTGAAAGTAATGAAAAAATAAAAAAGGGGCTTCGTTTTACCTTTAAATAACTGGTAACTTCAGAAGTCCCTTTTCAATAACTTACATCTTAATAACGAAACTTTGGGATGGTACCAGATGCGGGTTGCGCGATACAGGATGCGTGCAAAAAAACTATGTATGAATTGCCATTACGTGGAGAAAATTATTGATAATTTTATATCGGTCGGTATTGAATATTCTTACCCAAACCTATTTTTGTTATTTTACCATCGTCAATCAGTTTTTTTAGATATTTAAGAACTGTATTATGATGAAGCCCCATCTGCTTCGCAATTTCAGAGGTGCTGATTCCATTAGATCTGTTAACTATACTGAGCACATTTTCAATATTTGCTCACACCATTCTCACATTCACACACGACCTCACATATCAATAAAAAAATGAATGGGCAAGAAGAATGTATTGAAGAAAAATTGATGCAGTTAGGGTTAAACGGCAATTTATTTCATCTGGTTCAATAGACTTCTAAATTGTTCATAAACATCTCTTCGATGACCAATATAATAAATTTCAATATATTTGCTTTCATCATTAATTTTGTAAATTAATCGATACCTGTTAGATTTAAATGCTTTAAATCCATATAATTCATCCTGGAGATCATACCCTGCATATGGTTTGTCTTTTATATCTTTTAATACTTCCTTAATTTGTTTTTTATTATCTGGGTGACTCTTTGATAAAAATCCGGCAGCTACCGGCGTAAATCTGATTTTATAGTCTATCATTCCTTAAAAACCGCATCAAATTCAATCCACCTACCCTTGTCTGCTTCCTTAATAGATTTCCGTATTGA
>JAUXDD010000187.1 GCA_030618465.1 Desulfobacteraceae bacterium | reverse complement strand
AATGCAGAAGAACAGGCAGCGGATTTCATTAAAGCCAATGTGAAAAAACCGGTTGTGGGTTTTATTGCCGGCCTTACCGCACCCCCGGGAAGACGCATGGGCCACGCCGGCGCCATCATAAGTGGAAACAGCGGAACCGGACAGGGCAAGATTGCCGCCATGAGGGAAAACGGGATTACGGTGTGTGAAAATCTCGGTCTTCTGGGCGATGTGTGTAAGGAAGCGTTTAAGTAATCCGGGGGCAGATTTTTCTGTACATGTTTAAATAATGGCCTCACTCCAGGTGCACCTGTTTTACTGAAATAATATTCGGCAGTTTCAAAATTTCGTTAATAGTTGATTCGTCTGCCGGTGTATCAATATTTATCATGCAAAGAGCCCGTTCATCGCGTCTTCCAAGCTGAAATCGGCCGATATTAATATTATGGTTGCCAAGCAGGTTGCCCAGGTTGCCTATTACACCGGGTCGGTCGTAATTCTGAACAACAAGCATGAACCCTTCAGGGATAGCATCCATATAAATTTTACCCAGCCTGACGATTCTTGGATAAATCTTTCCAAAAATGGTTCCCCATATCTCATCCGGATTTTCTTTGGAAACCCCGTCCAGTTTAACCTTAATCAATCCGGCAAAATCATCCTTTGCACGGCTGGTGGTTTCTTTTAAATTAATGCCCTTTTCATTTGCAATGGTACGTGCATTTACATAGTTCACCGGAATATGGGTAAATGAATCCAGAAATCCTTTTAAAACAGCATTGGTCAACGGCCGGGTTTCAAGATCAGCCATTTCACCACTGTATGTTACGGTTATATCGTGGATATTTCTGACAAACTGCCCCATTAATGATCCCATTTTTTTAGCAAGCTCAATGTGGGGGCGGATTTTTTCCATGACTTCTTTGGAGACAGACGGGAAATTCACCGCATTTGTAATAATATCATTGGTGAGGTAATCAGCCATCTGCCTTCCGATCATTTCTGCAACCTTGCTTTGCGCCTCATCTGTGCTGGCCCCCAGATGGGGTGTAAAAATAATATTGGGATGCTGAAAAATTGGTAGCGTCGGATCAGGTGGTTCTGTGGGAAACACATCCAGGGCAGCACCAGCCACATGCCCGCTTTCAACTGCCTGATAAAGATCATCAATGTTCACAATTTCTCCCCTTGAGCAGTTAATGATTCTCACCCCGGATTTCATTTTGCTGATGCTGGAAGTATTTATCATGTTTAGTGTTTCTTTTATGGCGGGCACATGAAGGGTAATAAAATCGGAATGTTCAAACAGTTCGTCAAGAGATACCAGTTTAACTTCCAGTGCTTTGGCTGCATCCCTGCTGATATATGGATCAGAAGCAATTACATTCATTTTAAGGCCTTTTGACCGCTTTGCTACAATCCGTCCGATCTGTCCAAGGCCGATAATACCGAGCACTTTGCCGGAAATTTCAACACCGGAAAGCAACTTTTTTTCCCATTTACCCGCGCGAAGGGATGCGGTTGCCTGGGGAATATTTCTGGCAAGGGCCATCATAAGAGAGATGGTGTGCTCTGCCGTTGTAACCGTGTTGCCGCCCGGGGCGTTCATGACAACAACTCCCTTGCGGGTGGCGGCCTGAACATCAATATTGTCAACGCCTATCCCGGCCCGGCCGATCACCTTAAGCCGGGTTGCCTTTTCAAGAACCGCTTCAGTTATCCGGGTGCCGCTCCTTACCGCCAGGCCGTGAACGGTACCGATAATTTCAGCTAATGCCTTTGGATCATTTGTTATCTTGTTATTATCAATAACGATTTCAAAATCACCGGATGCTTCTAAAATCTCTTTTGCAATCAGAGACATGTTGTCTCTTATCATGACTTTGTACATGGTCGCGCCTCTGGTGAATGCTGGTGTTGCAGAACAAACCCGATTGTATGAACAGGTATCACAAGTGGTATGCCAATACAAATACAGGCAGTTTAACTTTGTTACTTACTCCGGATACCCTGTAATATCACGGATGTCCCTGTAAAGAGGGGACAGGGCATCATACATTTTTTTATAAATTTTGTGATACAGGTTTTTATAAATTGAGACATTATCAGGATTGGGCTCAAAAACCTTTACATAAGATACCATCTCATCAACCGCGACTGCAAAGGAAGGGTATATACCTAATCCTACGGAACAGACGATGGCCGCACCCAGTCCTGATGCTTCGTGGGTCTGACCTTTCACCACAGGCAGATCAAATACATCGGAAGTGATCTGGCAGATGGCGTTACTCTGGGAGGCTCCGCCGGAAACAGCGACTTTCTCCACCTTATGTCCGGACGCCCTTTCAATTTTTCGGAGCCCGTCTAAAAGGGCATAGCTCAATCCCTCAACAACAGCACGATATATGTGCGCCTTTTTGTGCACATCGCCGAAACCAATAATCGCTCCTTTTGCAGACGGCTGTTTGATCCCGGGGCCCCAGAAAGGCTGTACCATCAGGCCAAGGGAGCCGGGGGGCGATTCAAATAAAAGACGGTTCAGTATCTCTTCGGGTACCACCCCTGTTTTTTCAGCTTCACGAACCTCCTTGTAAGCAAACTCGTTTTTAAACCAGGTAATCATCCAGTAACCCCTGTAAATTTCGATTTCAGGATTGTAATAGTCAGGAATGGGTGCCGGATAGGGTGGAAGGAAGCGAACGGGATTGTAGAATTTCTTCGTGGTTGTCTGTACTGTTGCCATGGTTCCAAAGCTCAAATTGGCCATTTGTTCATTCAGGACGCCCATTCCGATTGTCTCGCACCCTTTATCCGAGCCGCAGGCAAGCACAGGAACGCCTTGCCGGATGCCGGTAAGGGTGGAAGCCGTGGCGGTGATGGTGCCAAGGGTTGCCCCCGGCTCCAGTGTGTCCGGAAGCTTGTCTTTATGAATCGGGAAAAGACGGGCGGTTAGTTCTCGCTTTTTTGCCCAGCGGCGTTTTTTATAGTTTATGGGGATGTGGCCGATCTGGGAGGCTATCGAGTCAATGAATTTTCCGGTCAGCCGGAAATTAAGGAAGCCTGAGATTTGAAGGTATTTAAAGGTTTTTTTCCATATCTCCGGTTCGTACTGCATGATCCAGTTGCATTTTCCGTCTGACTGGACCTTGTAGATTGCCTCTTCCATTCCGACGATCCTGTATCCCAGCTTCATGATGCCTTTGGGTGCATAAACCCGCCGGGCCTTCCGCTGATCCATAAATGTAATTACCGGTCTTAAGGGATTACCCTTTTTGTCCACATTCACAAGGCTGTCCCTGAGAGTTGTTACCCCAACACCGGAAATTTCTCTGAATTGGGATGGAAATCGTTCCTTAAGCTCCCGGCATGCCCGGCACAGACTTTGCCAGTAAATGTCAGGGTCTTGTTCTGCCCGCCCGGGTTTGGGTACCACATAGGGCTCATAGGTTATCTGGCTGATGCCGAGAACCTCACCGGATGATGAAAACAGGATGGCCCGCAGGCTCTGGGTACCGCAGTCTATGGAAAGAATGACAGGCTTCATATTTGTCTTTTAAATGATTTTGCTGTTTTTTTCAAGTTATTTTGGCCAGTTCGCCAGTTGGCCGGTTGAATGAAGCTGTTTTCACGGGAATGACAAATGAACTCTCACGTCATTTCCGTGAAAGCGGGACTCCATCCATAGACGGCAGAAACCGCATATTGTTTATGATAATTGTACGATTTGACAATTCCTTTAATCCTGTTGTATGGTTTTTTACCCTATTTCCTAATAATTGAGTGGTTATAACCGACTATAATTCAGGGGCTGTCAATGACGCGGAAACCCACCTATGAAGAACTTGAGCAGACGGTCAGGGCGCTTGAAAAAGACGCTGAGAAGCGTAAAAAAGCCGCGGCAGAGGCTCGAAAAACGAGTGGCCGGCTTGAGCGTCGGTTAAAAGAACGTACCAAAGAACTTGAGCTGTTGTCGTCTAAATTGCTCAACGCCCAGGAAGAAGAAAGAAAGCGAATTGCCGGTGATCTTCATGATGTGATCGGACAATCTTTGTCTGCAGCCAAGTTTACGGTGGAAACAGCCCTTGAACAGATGAGCGGGGATCGGCCCACCCTGAGCCTGAATTCATTAAGGGCGCTGGTACCCATGCTTCAAAAAGCCTCTGAAGAAGTCAGAACGATCGTTATGAATCTGCGCCCTTCCATACTTGACAACCTGGGCATTCTGGCAACCATTTCGTGGTTCTGCAGGCAATATAAGACGTTTTATGCGGCCATCGTGGTTGAAAAAAAGATCGACATCAGTGAACGGGATGTACCGGATTCATTAAAGACAACTATTTTCCGGATTCTTCAGGAAGCCATGAACAATATTGCAAAACACAGCATGGCAGACACAGTCCAGCTGTGTCTCGAAAAGACAGACAACCTCATCACGCTTATCATTCAGGACAACGGATGCGGTTTTAATGTGAAAAACATCCGGTCTGTGGGGTCTTCGGGCAAAGGTTTCGGAATAACCAGTATGAAAGAACGGACAGAACTTTCAGGTGGAACATTTCAAATTACATCTGCTTACGGCAAGGGGACAAAGTTGCAGGCATCATGGGAATGTGGGCAGATCCGTTCTATTTAGTGCTATCTTGTAACCAGCCCTTTTTCCATGGCAAAGGCGGTTAATTCCGATGCATTGTGCAGATCCAGTTTCTTCATGAGATTTGCCCGGTGTTTTTCAACGGTTTTTATACTTATGCAGAGAAAATCCCCTATTTTTCTGTTTTTGTGTCCTTCTGCAATCAATTTCAGAATCTGTTTTTCTCTCCGGGTCAGGCTTTCAAATGATGATTCTGCTTTTTCGGGTTTTCTGCCGTTTAAATAGCTTGTTACAAGCTTTTCAGACACTTCGGGAGAGATATAGGTTTTTCCGTTCAGGACACTTTCCACGGCAAGCAACAGTTCAGTGCGGGTGGCATCTTTAAGAAGATATCCGTCCGCACCCGCCTTTAATGAGGCATAGATATATTCTTCATCTTTATGAATGGTCAATACCAATATTTTTGTATCCGGGAGGCTTTTTTTTATTTCAGAAATGGCATCCAGCCCGTTCATTTTTGGCATGGAAAGGTCAATCATCAGAAGATCCGGCTTAAATTTATCCGCACACCGAATCGCATCCAGTCCGTTATCCGCCTCACCCACAATCTCAACATCAGGGTTTGATGTTAAGATGGATCGGAGGCCCTCTCTCAGTATTCTATGGTCTTCGGCAATAACAATGCGATAAGGATTTTTCAAAATGAAACCCCGCGTTTCAGCTTATGTAAAAACATATCACGTTTATACATACTTTCATATGGCATATATCATTTGAAATCAAGCTTGTAAACGTTTAGAAAAACACAGATTCAAACTGTTTCTATCTTTCCCAAAAGAAAGGGTTGATATCAGTGTCGGATCAATATAAGAAAGAGTGCAAAAAAGCAGATGAGATACACAAAACAATGGATATCTATTTATTTTCAATATTTGTGCTTGTAGGGCTTGCGATTTTTGACCTGATTGTTGGGGTCAGTAATGACGCAGTCAATTTTTTAAATTCGTCCATCGGCTCAAAAGTCGCCCCCATGCATGTGATTATGATCATAGCCAGCCTTGGGATGCTTGTGGGCGTGACATTTTCAAGCGGCATGATGGAAGTGGCCAGAAAAGGCATCTTTCATCCCAAATTTTTCTTGATGCCGGAACTGATTACCATTTTTCTCGCAGTCATGCTGACCGACATTCTTCTCCTGGACCTGTTCAATACATTTGGATTGCCCACATCAACTACCGTATCCATTGTGTTTGAACTGCTGGGTGCAGCCGTGGCCGTATCCCTGATAAAAATTTATTTGTCCGGGGACAGCTTTACAACAGTTGTCAATTATATTAATACAGGGAAGGCACTGGCAATTATTTTCAGTATTTTGTTTTCCGTGGTGATTGCTTTTTTCTTCGGAGCGATTATCCAGTTTATTGCCCGTCTTGTTTTTACATTTGATTATGTCACGCGGTTGCACCGGTATGGAGGTATCTGGGGGGGGGCTGCCCTTTCCATGATTACCTATTTTATTCTCATAAAAGGATCCAAGGGGGCATCCTTTTTAACGCCTGAGGCGGTATTATGGATTAAAACCCATACGCTGACAATTCTATCCGG
>JAUXDD010000002.1 GCA_030618465.1 Desulfobacteraceae bacterium | reverse complement strand
TTGCCCATATGATTGAGATGAAAAAGATTAATCCGGATTTCAGACCGGGCCATGGAGGAAAAGGTCGCAGGGGATGCGGGAGATCCGGGAATAGATAGTAAAGCGGGGATGGAAGTCCGCGCCTGAACCCACGGAGTGCCACCATCCCGAAAAAGGCGGTATGGAAGTGTATCCGGGCGGTCCTGCTGAAATTGCAGGGATCCGTCCGCAGGATATTATTAGAGACAAAAAAATGATCTATATAATTCCTTTAATCTTACCTGTTTCACACCGGCCATGAAGCCCCGATTTCTTAACCCATGTCAAGAGGGTTTTTTGCATGGGTGTTAGAAATTGTGGAAACATCTTGAATATTAATAAAAGGGGAGTGGTATTAAAACACTGCCCTTAATGCTATATGGTTCATGTCCTTTTAATTAAATTTTCTCTTAACTCCCACAAGCCCGATCAGAGCAGAACCGAGAAGCCAGAATGCTCCGGGGATGGGAATTGTCTCTGATGCAGATACCAGGTAAGCGCCGGTTATCTCATGAACCCAGTAATCTGAATTTTGAACAAGAGTCTCAGCAGCCTGATTCCCAAGAACAAAGTTACCTAATATGACGCCGTCAGCAGTGAAAAGTCCGATATCACCTGATGTCAGTGAGTTGCTACCCCCCATGTCAAGTGAAGCGAAAGTATCTTCTGAAGACATGTCCATCCACCCATCAGGCAAACTGGTAGTGAAATCGGCAACAGCGTAATCTTCGTCCACTACGGCAAACTCGAAAGATGCAACATCCAGCCCATCCAGGTCAAAACTAACAATAGTGTCTGCGTACACTGGCTGAACAAACAAACAACATAAAACAAAAGAAATAAAAATAATTGATTTGTCTATCATGGCACTCCCCCTCTCCTTTTTTAAATTTTATGCCACCTGTGCTCACACCACATAAAGCAAAGGGAGCAGTTAAGGATCTCAGAGATCCCAAGTTTAATAAGTTTAAAGATCCGGTATACAGTTATAGTAACCTTTAAAGCTTATTTCTCACACACACATAATCCACTGAGTTAATCGATCCATCGTCGTTACAGTCCATATAGGGTGGAAAATACGTCGTGCCCAGATTATTTCGTAAGGCAACATAATCAACGGAATTGATATTCCCATCCCCATTAGCATCACCGCGTTCCCTCACCGTCATCGTACCAAAAGTCACACTCCCATCCATCACAACAGCAGGAGTTGCTGTATCAACAAAGTTGGCGAAATCGCCTGATTTACCCAGAACCATACTCAATACAGGCGCATACGGCATGGTGCTGTCCGTGCGATCAAAAGTGACTTTTCCCAGCAAAACCCTGGTTCCACTCACACCTTCTGCGGGTGCCGCAGTGTCAAGTTTGCCCAGGATAAAAATCACTTCACCGGCCGTGCCCGTGTCCGGGTCCATGTACGACTCGCTGCCCAAAAACCAGGCAGTTTCATTTTTTTCTGCGCTGGTTACATTCAGCTCTGCGGCCGGATACATCAGTTTGACGCCCGCACTCCTCAACACGGTACCACCATCAATGTCTGCATAGATATAAACAACGAGGTCAGTCGCCGTATACGCTCCTTCTGCAAAGACATTCACACCGGCAAAACTGTTTGACGGCGTGAATGCACATAACACAAAAAGCGCAATTCCAAATATCAGAAACTGTCTGATTAATTGTTTCACTTTCACACCTCCATACTTGACGTAATTTTGGAACCCTTTAATAATTAAGTAATCAGAAAGCAAGAATCATACCTGTTCATCGCATAGAAGAAATATCAAAAAGAACAAATAGTTATCCTGGCGGCACTAAAATAAAAAATTGTGAAAAAGAGCGTATATTAATATTACAAACTTTTCACAGTTGCTGTCTGCCAGCAGTAAAATAATACAAAATAAAAATTAAATAATAACAATGTTTATAAAATAAAATTATGTTTTGTCAATAAATAAAAAAATATTTGCCTTATAATCTGTTTCAGGTCATATCATAACTTTACTCTGCCGGATAAGGGACGGAAAAAACTGGGTGTTTAACAAGGGCATAATTTTAATAATTTAAAAGTAACCAGCTTAAGGAATCGTATCTTTTGCTGCAAACTCCGGCTCATGGAGCGGCAACAGGATGTCAGCCAGCTCTTTAATTTTTAACATGATGTCATAGGATTCATACACGTTCACATGGGTGCCGGGCGGTATGACCTCCATTTCCATGGCTTTGATTTCAACCGGAGGGTCAAAATTTTCCATGAGAACACAGAATCCAGTGATGGCTGCTTTTCCTTCAGCCGTATCTATCAGTACGGTCAGCCCCCCTTCCGTATGAACCGGTGTGTGGATGACGTTTATTCCCGGCAGAATTTCACAATCCTGAGTTATTGTTCTCACCTGACCGTTTTCTTCCACATCCTCAATGTAGTCTTCCAGATACCGGTAGTCCAGAGGATGGGGATCATGTATTCGTTCAAGCTCCTTTTCATGTACATAAATTTCCGCATTCACACATTTGTAATCATTTTCACAATGATCATTGTGAAGATGGGTATGAATAATTATGTCAATATCTTCAGGTGCTGTCTTCCACCGTTTCAAACCGGTTTCAAATGTATAAATCTTTCCGCCAATGGATTTTTCCCTCTCTTCAGACTGAACAGGACTCATTTCCCCTGTATCCACCAGTATTTTTTTGTCGCCGCCTTCAATGTACCAGCAGTAGATCGGAATGGTATATTCGACACCGTTGTTGTACTGATAAGTCATCATGCTTTTATCAAAAATTTTTGTTCCCATGACAATGGGATGAATTTTGTACTGAGTCATTTCGTCCACCGATAAAACTTTATTTTTTCAGATGAATATCAAGCCATTAGAAAATATGGAAAAACCGTCTTGATATGAGAGTGTGTATGGTTTATCATAAATCTGTTATTCAAAATTACGTTTTTTTGTCCAAGGAGTTTATTATGCCAATATTTGAGTTTAAATGTAAAGACTGTAACCATCAATTTGAAGAACTTTTTTTATCTTCGGATGATTCTGTGTCCCTGTGCCCGAAATGCGGAAAAGGAAATGTGGAAAAACTCATGTCTGCCGGAAGTTTCAGGGCAGAAGGAATTCCCACTGGTTCCGGCGGCTTTGACGGGCCTGCCTGTGGCGGATCAATGCCGGGCGGCTGAGGGGTGTGATGCGTTCCCTCAGGTTGAGGGAAAAACTATCCATTATGATAATATTGCTGTTTAACTGCCAAGCCGAATGTAATTGCCCTGCCCCTGGAAACCATTTTTCTTTCCTCAACATGTAAATTGTGGTATTATTTAGCTATTATAAATTTCATTGTAATTTCAGGGAATATGACATGGGATTAAATGTCACTTGATACATGCTGATCTGCCTGAATTGAAACCCGCCGGATTTTATAAAGACCTGAATTCCAGAAATCGTAAAGAAATTTAGAGACTTAATGTGACTAATATCATAAAAAATAATCGCGGTTTTACCCTTATTGAGATTGTTGTGGTATTGATCTTAATAGGGATTGTCTCTGCGGTGGTAGCTGTCAGGGTAGTTGATACGACAAACCAGAGTAATCAGTTGATCCGGATTGCCATACTGAAATCACATATGCGCCATGCTCAGTCCATGGCAATGAACACAGGTTCCGTGTGGGGTATTGAGTTTCAGAGTTCAACATACAAACTGTATAAGTTTGACGGTGCTCAACAGGATTTTACTCTCCCGGGTGAAGATACAGTCAATGTGAATATGCCGGACGGTATAACCGCTGCCGGGTATATCTCTTTTGATACATGGGGGCGGCCCTATACCGGGGTAAATAACAATACGGTGATAAATAATACATATAAGGTCGGCAACAGGGATGACATCCTCATAACTCCCAATACAGGGTATATTCCATGAAAACAACACTGCCTGATCAAACATATAAAATGCTGGTAAAAAGTGAGCAGGGGTTTACCTTGCTGGAAATTATTGTTTCACTGATTGTTGCAGCCATTTTGGGCACAATGCTGGTAACCATTACAGGCTCTGCCCTGCAAAGAAGTTCGCAACCCATTGAGGCAATACAGCGGACATATGCCATGGAACTGGTTATGGAAAATATTAATCTGTATTATTTTAACCTGCTTTATAATCCGACTGAAATCCATGTATTAAATAAACTTTCCATATTTATAAACGCGAACTACGCTGATTTTATCAACACGGCAGATGATATGAAGCGATATGCCTCATTCAGCAGCGGGGTATTGAGCTCACCTTCTGTAAATGGCCCGATCATGAGGCTTACACTTACGGATTCGTCAACAGGGATCACATTAACATCCTTATTTTATGACAGGGGTGGTATCAGTTTCTAAAGGGTAAAACAATGAAGGGAATGAATAATAAAGGATTTACGCTTGTTGAAATCATTGCTTCGCTTATACTGGTTGGCATACTTGCCGCAGTAGCAGGTTTTGGCCTATTAAGAGGGACCAGGGCACTGGTTTATGCCAGAGGAGTTTCAGACGTTTCACAAAAAGGGCAAATGGCCATGGGCCGGATGACCCGGACATTCAGAAATATTACTGATATAAATTCCATAGCTTCGGAACCCATATCAACGTCGATAGCGGTTACGTTTGACCGGGACGGCAGCCAGGAAACCGAGCAGTACAGTTACAGCAGCAACACCCTGGAAATAACTGTTGGCGGTAACACATATATATTGGCCGAGGATGTTTCCGATTTTTCTTTTTCATATTGGAAAAATGACGGCACCACACCCTGGACCGCATCCCCTAATTCAGATCTGGCGCGAATAGATATTGCTTTTTCAATGACCATGGCAGAAGGAACGTCCGTGCCGTTTTCGGCACAGGTGGTTCCCAGAAACCTGTATCAACCTGAAGATATTGCTAATCTGGTCTCCGGTACACCCGGGATAAATCCCGGGACATCACCCTGTTTTATAACTGCCGCAGCTTTCGGTACTGAAAATTATTCATGTGCGGGTGTGTCTGTAATATTTTTATCCCTGATATTGCTGTGGTATATGGCAGGAAGACGTCAGCTGATTTTATTTCCTTCAAAAACCAGCACAACGATCATGATCAACTGCCAGCAGGGCAGCGTTCTCATCGGTGTGATTGCTACCATGGTGGTGGTTTCTGTGGTTGGCGCAGGTGTGATAACACTTTTGAACACGTCAACATCAGGCTCGATAACACCTTTATTAAATACCCGTGCCTATTATAATGCCGAGTCAGGCTACAGATACGCCGGATACACATTTACCGGGAAGGAAGGCGGCGATTTTGACGCATTAAAAACACTTGCCGGAACTACCTGTCAACTGACACCTGAGAACAGTTTCAGCATCGGTATTGATTCATACTGGTTTGAAACGGTCGGTGACCATGCTGCCAGTTTCAGCAGACTGATTGTGCGGGCCCCTTATGAATTTCCGGACGCATACGCTCACATTACTGCCGGAACAATCGCTATTGACGGTTATCCCATCCATATTCCTGTTGACAGCATAGACAGGGACCAGCCGTCGCCTGGGCAATGGACATTGAATTTATCAATAGCTGTACCCGTTGCCATTTCTGCCGGAACCTCTGTTTATCCCTCATTTTATGCTTCGAGTACACCAGGAAACGTCAGGGTCATCCAGCCGGACAATAATTTGCAAATTGTTGCGTCAAATGGTTCAACAACACCCCTTGACGCGGGAACTTTCAGTGTTTTCCCGAAATTAAACGGAGTGATAACCGTAACAGACGGCACGAATCATTATCTGCTGATTTATGACAGGGTTGATTCTGAAACATCCACTCTTACCAATGTGAGAAATGCATCGTCAACGTTATATGCACTGGAAGATAATACCGTATCGGCAAGCAGTTTGACATTTATATTAAACAAAAACGTATTAATTACTTCAACCGGCACTGCCGGTACGGGCGCATACCAGGCTACCCGGTCCCTGAAAATAAATCTGCCCCTGATCACAGGAAACATGGTAATAAATTATAAGCTGGATGATTCCTTTGATAATCTTGATAACTGGAATACGGGGACAGCTTTGGGGGGGCATACCCTTACATCGATTAATGGAGACGCAGCGATTCAGGTATCAACCGCACAGGGGGGAACGGATGTTGGCGGCTCTACGATTGCCACAGCATATGCTGGAAAAGATGTCCAGGAGAGTTTTCTGGAACTCAAGCAGGATCTCGAGTTTACGAATGAGTCAGGGGAAAAAAAGACAATGGAGGATCTTAGAAGTGATTTCAATGATCGCTTATACTATGATCTTCAGGTAAAAATCAAATTTACTGCTGAGGAAGACAGCGATACCGGTAATCCTCTGGGGACGTATATGCCGGGTTTTTTGTTTCGTGTTCGTACACCGAATGAAGGATATTCAGACCTGAGGGAATATTACGGACTCTCTTTTGTAAGGCCCCTTTTTGACAACAATGCTCTGGGCGCAAATCCTGATCCTGACGATATCCCGGATGATTTTCTTTTTGAAGATCCTGCTTCGTCTGCAGACCTGAATTATATGTGTGTAAACAACCCGGCCGGTAAATCAGCGGGCTGGGACGGCAGTCCTATGATCAGCGGTGTGCCCTATATCCTGCTCTGGCAGAAGGCCGATGACCTGGACGAATATAACAGTGCCTACAATCCTGTGTGGATCAGAAACTATGAGGAACTGCTGACTGACTGGCTGGCGTATATGCCGCTTTGCGGCGATGAGGATGTGGCATTGTATCACTATCCATCGGGGAGTTATACCCTGGGTGGCGGTGAAGAATTACAAAGCGGTGAGCCATATCTGGGTAATACCGGTGGTTTTAATAACCATCATATTTTTATTGACGAGAGTGAACCGGCAACTACCGATGGAACGATAACACGGTTTAAGGCCTATATAGATCAAGGCGGCGGTTCTTTTTATATTTTTACTGCCAGTAAAAGTGGAAATGATTTTACCGTTCGCGATTCCCAACGATTGGTAGCCTCTGATACAACAGGGATTCAAACCTGGGATGGGTTGAATCTTACCTGTCAATCCGGCGATTATCTGGGAATCTGGACAGAGACTATCCTGGGTGATATTGTAAAGTTTAAAACATCAACTACCGGTTCCCAGCAGTATCGGGACATATTCAGTTTTTCCGATCCCGTCCCGGGTACGCAATACAACGTTCCCCCGGGTTCAAAAAAAGACGGACGAGTGATGATTTTTGCCGAATCCGATATATGGTGTGATGCCATAATAACCGGTGACCCAAGGATGCCTGAAATCGTTGCCGCAAAAAAACTGACAACCGTTTATCCTGGCATTGTTGAATCCCAGACCCTGTCATATAGTGGCGTGGATTATACGTTTGATACCGGTAAGCCTGCTGATGCCATAGTTTATCACTATGACAGCGGTACAACAACACTGTCGGTTTCTACTGACGCCTATGTGTTTCCCGGTCAGGATGTGGATACTCAGAAATCCATGAACTATATTATCTATCTCAAAGAATGGGTCACCCTCATGGCAAGAATTATGGAAGAAAAAGACGATTTCTTCGATGAAACTCTTGCCGGAGACTGCGGAAATTCAAGCGATGAACGGTACAACATCATAAAAGCATGGTTTGCCGGTCCAGATGTTTACGGCCGCGGGGACACACTGAAATGGCCGGAAGATGAATCATTTCCGTTTACCCCGGTTGTCTGGTCAGACTATAACAGCAAAAATAATTCCGCCTTTCATGTAACAATCGGCGGCTCCACTTCAATAGCCACAAAAAGGATCTGTGAGAGGGCGATTAACAGCACCGCTCTTTTCAGTAACCAGCTTACTTCTGAGATTTATGATGATCCCGGCGCTTCAACCCCTTCCGAAGTGGGGCTGCATACATTTGGTATTGATTCGGAGAACTCGGAAGCAGTCTATTTTGACGATTTCGGTTTGCAGGTGAAAGAAATCGGCGCTGCTGGAGGATTCCTGGCCGGGGTTCAGGCGGAATAGTAATGATTGAGGAGTGACGATTGACTATTTGTGGTTTCGCCCGGCTCAATTTATTTAAAATCGGCAGTATTTAAATACTCTTCAATTGTCAATTCAGGCTTTTTTGAGGGTGAGGTTTTTTAACGGTTTTAGCGGTGCCCGCCTGACGTTTTCCTTTGCTTCTCTTTCATCTTTTATTTTAAGGGCTTCCATCAGGAGATTCATTAAAGGCTGGTTGATTACCTTTTGCTGCTTTTTACAGACATCTTTTATATCGATTTCAATTTTGTCCCAGCAGATTAATTCATACGCAGCTTCTTCCTTTTTCAGATCCCCCATTTTAGCATCAAACATTTCACCCTTTTGAAAGTACATATTACCGGATTGACCTTTGCATGAAATTTTTAAAGTACACGTTTTTTTCTCCATCTCGATGAGCTGCAGAAAAGAAGCAAGGCTGATACCCCTTATTTTGCCTTCAGCACCGGCATCCAGCTCTTCAGAAATGGCCTCCGTAAGAATATCCATATTCAGGGGCTTTTCAAACAGTTTTGGTGAGTGATGGGTTTTCAGTTTGGCTTTAACGTCAGATGTTGCATGAGCCGTCATGACTAGAACCGGGATTTCCGGATAATTATTGGCAACATGAGTGATAAGGCCAAACCCATCCAGCTCAGGCATCTGGATATCTGTTATAATAAGATTGATTTTATTGGAACTGATGATGTCAGATGCTTCCCTGCCGTTTTTTGCGGTAAGGATATCAAATTCATCGGCGTGAACTTTCAGCACCCGGGAAAGCAAAGCGCGTGTTGCTGAGTCATCATCTACGATCAAAACGTTTTTCATGAGCTATTTAGCCTTTATTTATGAGCAAACAGAACAAACATTCAACGAATCCTGCTGTTATTTGATATGGACATCAAGATTCCTGATCTATCATATATCATATTTTGACCGGCTTTAATCCTCTTTTTTTGAAATTTTTAAGGCATATTTATTGTTTTCATTTATCGGGCTGTGGGAAGCGTCAAATGAAATGGCAACAACTAATATATATTATTACCATAAAAAACACACAAAAATCAAGGCGTTAAAATATTTTTTTAAAAAACATCAGCCTATGTACAGCAGGAATCATACATTTGACTCCATTCAGTCCTGGTGAAGGGCTGTTTGCATGGGAATTGTTGTGAGAGAGTGAAAAAGGAAATTTTTATACTTATTGTAAACGGATTGTTTAAATGTATTGGTAATCCGTAATTAAATTGACGCTACCGGAGCCAAAAAATTGGCATAAACAGGGAAAATTATGTATATCTGACATAATTTATTGCTTGCGAAGCTGCGCTTTTATGATAAGGATACTTTTCAATGCATTTTATCAAGGCACTGACAGGGTTTGGTGTTGATGAAAATAATACTGTATATGGCGTGGCATATTATTTGCTTTTGTTTTAGGAGAAAAGAGCACAGTCTTCCCAGCCAATGATAATAAAATTAAGGAATGTGCCGCAGCATTACAAAACATACAGGAAATTGAAAATTAATACGCTTACGTGTAATGGAGGATGAAATGGAAGTCCTTGGCATTGATATAGGGTTCGGATTTACAAAAGCGAGCAATGGGAAAGAATCTCTGATGTTTAAGTCGATTCTGGGTGAAGCATCGGAAATCAATTTTGTGTCGGATTTTGGTAATACCACCTTTACCAGCAATTTACATGTCACAATAGAAGACAACTCCTATTTCGTAGGTGATTTTGCTGAACAGCAGTCTGCTGCGCGCCAGTTTACCCTGGAGCATGAAAAACTTTTGTCTGATTTTGTTAAGATACTGGCGCTGACTGTTGTGGGGCGGTTTGCAGATAAAGAGATACCGATCAATGTTGTATCCGGGCTTCCAGTCGGTTATTACAGAAAAAACAACAAGTTGTTTTCAAAGATCCTGCTGGGCCATCATAAAGTTATTTATCATGAGCCGGGTGGCAATAAAGTCATAAAAAAGATATTTATTAACAAGGTCCGCATGATGCCTCAGCCCCTGGGCAGCTTTTTTAATCTGTTGATGGATGACAAGGGGGGAATCATTAATATGGAAATGACCAGTCAGAAGGTTGGCGTGGTTGATATTGGATTCCGAACAACCGACGTTACAATTTTTGACAGCCTGCGATATGTGGAGCGTGGAAGCCGTACAATTGATACTGGAATTTCACACTGTTTCAGTGTGATTGCCAACAAACTTCATGAAAAATGCGGTGTTGCAGTAGAATTGTATCGGCTGTACAATGCCGTTGAAACCGGTACTATTAAATTGAAAGGGCAGGAGTACAATATTACCAATATCCGGGATCAGGTGTATCAGCAGACAGCTGAAACGATTGCAAATGATTTAAACAGACTGTGGTCTTCTGACTGGGATATTGACAGCATTATTTTAACCGGCGGCGGAAGCATGGAACTGTCAAAGTTTCTTCAACCCTTAATCCAGGGTGATATTATACCGATTAAAAATAATATTGATTTACGATTGAACAACGTTCTGGGGTACCTGAAGTACGGAAAATACATCTGGGGGGATTCTGGTTTGTGTGCTCCACCTGCCATTCCGGAAGAATAATACTGGTCACTGGTTTCCGTCTGTAAAAAGAAATAGCTGACAAAAAAAACGCCCTGCCATAAATGGCAGGGCGACGGTAAACCGCGGGTTGTTTTACTTTATATATTTTTATAAGACCCGTTCAACATTCCTTGCGGCAGGTCCTTTATCTGTATCTTCCATTTCAAATGACACTCTCTCGCCCTCCGAAAGGGTTTTGAATCCGGGCATATTGATTGCAGAGTGGTGAACAAAAATATCGCCACCTTCTTCCTCTTCAATGAAACCAAAACCTCTTTTGTCACTAAACCATTTTACAATACCTTGAGCCATAATACCGAACCTCCTTTTCATTATTAGTTTTTGTACTAATACGCCATGGTACAATGACAGCAACCCGGATTCTCAAAACAGTATTGCCATGTCCGGAACACGGTTCGTTTTGTTGAGTCAAAGTTCCCATCTCATGATACCACTTTCTCAAAAGGAACATTGTTTTACAAAAACCAAAAACAAAACCAAAAACAATCATTCCCTTAATTGCATAAAAAAAATACACAATGCTGTAAGGCGAGTGCTGTAAAGGTAAACTAACTGAAACTTTTAAATCAGCTAATACTAACTTCTGGTGACTGAAACCGCAGTGTAATTTGTTGTATGAAAATCAATCCATTGAGAATAAACTGCTTTCTAAATTATTAACCGGGAGTTATCTTAAAATAAGAAAAAAAAAAATTCAAGAGGTTTCATGAATTTTTTTTAGCTGGATTGAGATTGATTTTTAATGTTTACTGAAATTTATACGCTTATCAAATGATTTTGTCAGCCATTGACAGTTTTGCAGATTCCGAGAATTACTTTTTCCAGGATTCGTCTTGCATCCTGTCCGGTGGTTTTCATCCGAAGGTCTGCATCCGATAAAGATTCAAGAGCCGAAAGGAGCTCTTCTCTGGTAAATTTTTCAGATGCTTTCCAAATCTGAAAAACCGGATAGGGGCTTCCGGGATTTTTTGCCAGTACCAGGTCGGTATCGGGTTTTTTCTTTCGGGTTTTAGCGGTCGGATTGTTATTTTCTGAAATCAGATTGCCCCACTCATTTATCTGATCCAGGAAATTTTTATCATATTCCAGGATTGCCGGCATAACCGTACTTTGAAATTGTCTGTAATCGATTCCTGCCCGCCATGACTTCCCATAACGGCTCTCAGTAAACCCCTTGTATGCAAGAATTTTTCTGACCTGATTGATCATTGCGGCTAAAATCTGGAGCGGATTTATACCATCTGATAAAAGCGAAGCCACATAAAAAAGGGCACCCTGGGTGTCTTTGTCTGATATGGCACCTGTCAGTTCATATATGGGGTCCTGTTTTGTCTTTTTCAGTATGGCCGTAACATCATCGACAGAAATTTTTTCCCTTTCTCCAATGTAGGTCACGAGTTTTTCCAGGTTGCTGGAAAACGTACGGACATCAAAGCCTGTCATGTCGTAAATGGCTTTAAATGCCATGGGGTTCATTTTTTTTCCGCTTTTTGACAGGATGGCATGCATTCTTTCAGAAAGTACAGATTCCTGTTCTTTTTTGTCTGCAAACCGGTTTCCCATTGGAACCGCGCAGTTAATGACCATTCCTTCTTTTTTTATACATTTAAATAGTCCGCGTCTTTTATCAATTGTATCGGTTGTAATAATCAGATGATTTTTCTTTGGGAATCCTTTTTCAAGGGTGTTCTGAAGGGCTTTTGCATGATCAATCCCAGCCGGTACGGTCAGGTTGTTTTCCTTACAATAGCGGATAACCTGATCCAGCCATTTCGCATCACTGTATTTTGCCGGATCAAGCTTCAGATTTTCACTTCGGTTTTCTTTTTCAATGTCCTGGAGAGATAAGTTTAGCAGGCTCAAAAGATTGACAATAGATTTTCCGGCTTTTTTTAACTCGTTGTTGTCATATGCGGCCTTTGCCTTTTCAAGGAGTTTGCCTTTATCAAGCTTTGAGTAAAATATTCGTGAATCGCATAAAGCCACAACTTTTCTGCCGGACATAAATGAAAATGTATTCAGATGCTCGATGCAATCAAACACATTGCCGTCTGTTCCGTCAATGGGCTCATAGTTTAAATTTCTTTTTGGCGGAGGAACGAGTATGTTTAACAATTCTTCAAATGCTTTTTTGTAAAGAAATTCTTCTCCATAGATAAGGTATACCGGGGCAATGGTGTTTTTTTTCAGGTTTTTTAAATAGGCGTTCAGTTCTGTATGTTTAATTTCAGGCATTTTTTTTTAACGTGGATGCTTTTTGCCTGCCCAGGTATATCAACGTGATAAGGGCAATAATCGAGCTGGCCAGTCCAATTGTCTGGGAGATGGATAGTATGCCGAAAACAGCCCCTCCCCTGTAATCGTCCCTGAAAATTTCCAGAATTGAACGGGTGAGTCCATAGAGCATGATATAGGTGAGGGCTAACTGACCGTCAAATTTTTTTCTGGATTTAAAAACCATCAATAATCCAAAGAGGATAAAAAGAGAGACCGATGAATAAAGCTGGGTCGGGTGCAGAGGCACACCTGACCGTGCAAGGGTGTCCGGATGAGTAAATGTGACCGCCCAGGGCAGGTCGCACGTTTTACCATAGCAGCACCCTGCAAAGAAACAGCCGATTCTGCCGGTTGCATGGCCAAAAGCAAGAGACGGCGCATAGATATCAATGGTTTTCCACAGCGGCATAGCGTATTTTTTAATGAAAATAAAAAGGGTAATGAATCCTGAAATAAATCCACCGTAAAAAACAAGCCCCCCCTTCCAGATCATCAAAATTTCAATGGGGTTATTCAGGTACGCAGTTGGTTTTGTGGCAACGAATAACAGCCTGGCACCTATAATCCCGGAGACAATAAACCAGAAACACAAGTCCATAATTTTTTCAGGATCTTCACCAAGCCTTGCAGCCTCACGCTTTGCAAGTATGATAGCGGCTAAAAACCCCATGGCTATAAAAAAACCATACGTATGGATGGTAACACCAAATATTTTTAGGAGGGCAGGGTACATAGATTATTTTCAGACGGTTATGCCGGCATTTTTTTAAAAATAATATGAAAAACAAAAATTGTCATGCCAACGGAAATGGCGCTGTCAGCAATGTTAAATGCCGGCCAGTGCATGTCGTTTACATAAAAATAAAGGAAGTCAACGACTTCCCCGAGACGAATTCGATCAATAAGATTCCCCACAGCCCCCCCCAAAATCATGGCAAGTCCTGCCGCAAGAAAGGGATGGGTACCTGGCGTGTTTTTATAAAAATAGAAAATAAAGCAGATGGCCAGAGATGATACAAAAAGAAACAGAGTGGCACGTACGGTTGAACTCTGGTCTGCCAGAAAGCCAAATGCACCGCCAGGGTTGCGTACATGTGTAATATCGAAAAAACCCGGGATGATGGTTATGGAATGATGCAGAGCCAGATTATTCAGGATTAGAAGTTTGGTCAGTTGGTCAGCAAGTATAATCAGCCCGGCAATACACACCAGTCTAATATATTTTGATCTGCCTTCAATGGTCATATCAGTACAGGTTTTAATCTCAGTCATTTAGAATGCTCATGTAAAGACGCAAAGCACGCAAAATAATAAAAGCGGCTTTGCGCGGCGCATTATCGTTTTTTAGAATTAAAAGTAACAAACAGCCACTGACTTTTATGAAAACTGACGGGACATGATTACAGGCCGTTCAGTACATCTGCACACCTGCTGCAGGCAGTGGGGTGTTCCGTATTCGTCCCCACCGATGTGTCATAAATCCAGCACCGTTCGCATTTTATGCCCCGAGCTGGTTCAACTTTTATGGATACTCCTTCAAGCTCTTCACTTACAAAAGCATCGGACAGGGTTGCGTCTTTCACAAGCGTGGAATTTGAAACGATAAAAATGGTTTTCAAATCATCCGCATAGTAATTGAGGGTATCATAGAGTTCATTTTTTGCACTGATGATAACCGATGCATCCAGGGGGTGCCCGATCTGCTTTTTATTTCTGGCTTCTTCAAGGGCTTTTGTCACTTCACCTCTGATGTTGAGGATCTGTTCCCATTTTTCAGCAAGTTTGTTGTTTTCCCGGGACGCATCAACCGCAGGAAAACCTGCGAGATGGATGCTTTCCTCCCTGTTTTGTGGATCAGGCATGAATTTCCAGATCTCTTCTGCAGTAAAAGGAAGGATGGGCGCCATGATTTTTATGATGGAATCCAGGATTATATGCATCACTGTCTGGGCACCTCGTCTGCCGGCTGATTCCGGGGAAGATGTGTACAGCCTGTCCTTTAATATATCAAGGTAAAATGCCGAAAGATCAATCGAGCAGTAATTGTAAAGGGAATGATAAATCGTATGGAATTCATATAAATCATACGCATTGAGTGTCTTTGCAGTCAGTTTGTTTAACGTGTGCAGGGCGAATTTGTCAATATCATACAGAGATTCATAGGGTACCGCATCTTTTTCAGGATTAAAATCACCGATATTTCCTAATATGAAGCGGCAGGTATTTCTGATCCTTCTGTAGGCGTCACTTAATTGTTTCAGGATGTTTTGGGAGATGCGGATATCATCCCTGTAATCAGACGCAGATACCCAGAGGCGAAGGATTTCTGCCCCGTGCTGCTTGATTACTTTGTCCGGGGGAATGACGTTTCCCACGGATTTGGACATCTTTCTGCCATGTTCGTCAACAACAAAACCATGGGTTAATACAGATTTGTACGGTGCACTTCCCCTGTTGCCAACAGCTGTTAACAGAGAGCTGTGGAACCACCCCCGGTGCTGATCACTTCCCTCCAGATACAGGTCGGCAGGCCACTGAAGCTTTTCACGTTCTTCAAGAACCGCTGCATGGCTTACCCCTGAATCAAACCAGACATCCAGGATGTCGGTTTCTTTTGTAAATGTGCTGTTTCCGCATTTTTCGCAGGATGTGTTTTCAGGAAGCAGATCTTTTGCATCTTTTTCAAACCAGATATCAGCACCGTTTTCTTTAAACAGTGAAAAGATGTGATCTATTGTATCCTGATTAATTAGCTGCTCACCGCATTCCTCACAATAAAAAACAGTAATCGGAACCCCCCAGGACCGCTGCCTTGAAACGCACCAGTCCGGACGGTTTTCGATCATACCGTAAATTCTTTCTTTTCCCCAGGATGGTATCCACTGAACCCTGTCGATTTCATCAAGGGATTTTTCTCTTAAACTGGTTTTATCCATGGAGATAAACCACTGGGGTGTGGCCCGGAAAATAACCGGTTTTTTACATCGCCAGCAGTGCGGATAGGAATGATTTATTTTACTTTCAGCAACAAGGTAACCGTCATTCCGCAGCTTTTCCGTAATTTCTTTGTTTGCCTTAAATACAAACCGGCCTGCAAAAAAATCCACATCATCTGTAAAACATCCGTTATCATCAACTGGTGAATACGCATCAAGATCATACAGAAGACCGACTTCATAGTCTTCCCGGCCATGGCCAGGGGCTGTATGAACACATCCTGTGCCGGCATCAAGGGTCACATGGTTGCCAAGAATGATAAGAGAGTCCCGGTCATAAAGGGGATGGCGGCATTTTTTTCGCTCAAGGGCCGGCGCATCAATTTCGGTTAGAATGGAAAAGTCCGAATATCCGAATGCGTTCATGCAGTCGTCCACAAGATCCCTTGCCATGATTAAGACTTCATCTTTACCCGTATCCACAGCCGCATATATAAAATCAGGATGAAGGGTTATGGCAAGATTGGCAGGCAGTGTCCACGGGGTTGTAGTCCATATCACAACAAAAACCTTTTTGCCGGCCAGTTCGGGAATTTCCCTGCCAGGGGCATCTATCATGGGAAACTTTACAAAAATGGATGAAGACATATCATCCTTGTATTCAATTTCCGCTTCAGCAAGCGCTGTTTTGCAGCTGCAGCACCAGTGTATGGGTTTTTTGCTTCGAAACAGGCTGCCGTCCAGTGAAAACCGGCCGCATTCCCTTGCAATCACCGCTTCATACAGGTAATTCATTGTGAGGTAGGGATTGTCCCATTCTCCCATAACGCCGAGCCGTTTAAATTCATCACGTTGTATATCAATATATTTTTCAGCATATTTTCGACACAGCCGGCGTTTTTCCGCCTGTGAGACATCGCGCTTTTTTGATCCCAGTTTCTTGTCAACATTATGTTCAATAGGCAGGCCGTGGCAGTCCCAGCCCGGAACGTAATCCGCATCATATCCTGCCATCTCTTTTGACCGTACAATGATGTCCTTTAATATTTTGTTAAGAGCGGTTCCAATATGAATGTTGCCGTTTGCATAGGGGGGGCCGTCGTGTAGTGTGAATGTTTTTCTTCCTTTGGATGCCGCTCTGATTTTTTCATACAGGTGATTTTCTTCCCATGCTTTCAACTGTTCCGGCTCACGGTTTGCCAGGCTTGCCTTCATGGGAAATTTGGTATTGGGAAGGTTGAGTGTTTTTTTGTAATCCATTTATAGCTCCAAATCCATTTCTCAATTATAAAGTTTACAAACCTACGTTATTTAGCAGGGGTGTGTCAAGGAAATATGCCGAAGTGAATGTTTTTCAAGTTAAACAAATATAGTGTTCTCCGGGATTGAATAAACGGAAGGGAATAGGCTTTTACATCCATATCCAGATTGTTCATGCATATAGTGCGGCCATCAGAAAGTGTGGCGGAAAGCGTCGCCAGAGAGTCCATCTCCTCACTGGTTTCCTTCCCCTTCATTGCAATTATCTGCCCGCCTTCTGAAAGTAACGGCAGTGCCAGTTTTACATAGGTTGCAAGGCTTGAAAAGGCGCGGCTGATAATCACATCATAGGTACAATGTTCCTTTGCCAGATCTTCCGCTCTGATGTGCCGGGCGTTAATATTATCCAGCCCGAGTGTTCCAATGACATGATTTAAAAAACTGACTTTTTTACGGGATGCATCAATCAGGGTGACAGATAAAGAAGGTACCAGGATTTTCAGTGGAATTCCCGGGAATCCCCCGCCTGAACCAATATCGAGCAGGGTTGTTTCCAGCGTAATATACCTTGCGGGTGCCATTGAATCAATGAAATGCTTAACCGCAACTTCAAGGGGATCTTTTATTGCTGTGATGTTGGATTTTCTACTCCATGTTAAAAGTGTTTCCGCGTGAACAGCAAACTGATCGGCCGTATCACTGTCAATGTGTATGCCAATATCGTGCGCCCCCTGTTCAACAAGACGTTTCCATTTTTCTGAACCTGTTTTCATTTATACTTTCTTTTATGTTAGCCAGTTTGCCGGTTCGTCGGTTAACCTGTAAAATATGACAACAACCTTATTGAACCGGTCAACAGGCCAACCGGGAAACTGGCAAACACTTTTAAAAATGTTGACACCTATTTCCATACATCTATATATGCCATGTCCACGGGAAAATGGCAAATTTGAATGGTCCATACCAGGATTAGATTGAAGAATCGGGAACAACAGGCGGGCTTTAAAATATTGGCAATAATGTCAATGATATGTTACATTAAAAAATAAGAATTTAAATCCCTACAATCGATAGAAAAAAAGACAGGCATAAATATCATGCGAAGAGATATTGAACATGTGGGCTGGGGTCAGCTCTCATATGAGATCAGAGAAATCGTGGCAGTGGCTGAGGAAATAATGGAGCTGGGTGTTGATATTACGTGGGAAAATATTGGGGACCCTGTCGCGAAAGGGGAAAGAGTGCCTCAGTGGATCAAAGATATCATCATCCAGCTGGTATCTGAAAATAAAACATACGGCTATGTTGCCACCAGGGGCGTAAGGGAAACCCAGGAATTTGTGGCTGAAATGGTGAATAGACGTGGAAGTTACCAGGTTACATCAAATGATATCATTTTTTTCAACGGCCTGGGGGATGCTGTGGCCAAAATATTTGGTTACCTTAAAAGAGAGGCCCGGGTCATTGGCCCTTCACCGGCATATTCCACCCATTCTTCTGCAGAAGCCTCCCACTCCGGGTATGAGCATCTTACCTATGAACTGGATCCTTACAATAACTGGATGCCTGATCTTGGAGACCTTGAGAAGAAAGTAAAATATAATGATTCCATTTCAGGAATTCTTATCATTAATCCTGACAATCCCACTGGCGCCGTCTATCCCCGCTTCATACTTGAAAAAATGGTTGATATTGCAAGAACATATAATGTGTTTCTGATCTGCGACGAGATTTATGCAAATCTGACATACAATGGATCAGAGGCTGTCAGTTTAAGTGAAGTCATACGGGATGTGCCGGGTATTGCGTTGCGGGGAATATCAAAAGAATATCCCTGGCCAGGTGCCCGGTGCGGCTGGATTGAAGTGTTTAACCAGGATTCAACGCCTGAATTTAAGCGGTATATTAAATCTCTGGTAAATGCAAAAATGCTTGAAGTCTGTTCTACCAGTCTGCCCCAGTATTCAATTCCTCTTGTGATGGGTGATCCCAGATATGAGACGCATCTGGAGAAAAGACGGAAAACGTTTGAACACAGGGCATATGAAGCGTGGAAAACATTCTCCGAAGTTGACGGGATTCATGTGGTCAAACCCCAGGGTGCATTTTATATGTCCATTCTTTTTAATGATGATGTATTGAATGACAGGCAGGCCCTTCCCATTGATAATCCAGAGGTAAAGGCATATGTGGAGGGTATCGTGCAGGATGTTGAAGTGGATAAACGGTTTGTATATTACCTGCTGGGATCAACAGGGATCTGCGTTGTTCCTTTAACCGGATTCTGCTGCGCAAGAAAAGGGTTTCGTGTAACTCTTCTTGAAATGGATGATGAAAAAAGAAAATGGACGTGGGACACAATTACCCGGAGCATCACCACCTATTTGAATTCTGATTAAATGATGATTCAAATACCGGAAACAGATATTAAAAACAGGCAACCTGTTGTTGATTACGCGCCGGGGGTGTTCAATATCGAGATGACAAACAAATGCCCCATGCGGTGTGTGATGTGTCCCCGGACAAACAACATGACACGCCCACAGGGATTTATGGTGTTTTCCCTTTTTAAAAAAGTCATAGACGAGCTTGTTGCCGTCAACCCGGACTATCAAGAGAAGCACCCTGTCTGGCTGCATCATTTCGGGGAAAGCCTGCTGCACAAAGAATTCGGGAGGTTTATTCGATATGCGGGGGAAAAGGGAATCCATGCATGCCTTTCAATAAATCCTGTAATGCTGACACATGATGTGGCTGTGGAGCTGTTAAGATCCAGACCGCACATTATATATATATCCATGGACGGCCATGATGAGGAGTCGTTTGAAAAAATTCGCGGCGTGAAAAACATCTATCAGCGATCAAAAGATAATGTCCTTCAGTTCCTTGAGCTGAAAAAGAAATACAATCCCCGTGTAACCGTCACTCTCTCCATGATTGATTTCCATTTAAATGCCGAAAGTGTGGAAAAAACAAAAAAATACTGGGAATCCCTTGACGGTATTGACAATTTTCTATTAAAGGATTTTTCCACGTGGGATGGAGATACGTCAGATATAAATTTACTGGCAGGCAAAAGCCATAATACACCGGATATTTTACAACCGGTTGTCTGCAATTTTCCGTGGGAACGAATGACGGTCATGTGGGACGGTGATATGGTTCCCTGCTGTTACGACTATGATAAAAAATATGTTCTTGGAAATGTGGGCGCTCAGACTCTTTCCGAAATCTGGAACGGTAAAACGATGCAGTCACTCAGAAATGAGTTTATCACAAACAATGTTACCAACCGGTTGTGCAGAAACTGTGATAAACTTCGTCTGCCCAGGCATTTGTGGCGATGGTAGCAAATACCGTACCTGTTAACTCCACGCAAAATAGGGTTGCTCAAAATGGGCCACTCGCGTTTTTTTGCCCAGGATTGCCACCTCCCGAAACTGGTAGATCATTGCCGCTGTTGGTGATGCGATCCAACTGTGCCCCACAGGCATAAGAAGAACCGGATGCTGGCTTTCCGGTATGTCTTCAAGTATCGGTGCATCATTACGTAAAAATTCTTTTATGGGTATGCGGTGAATCGATTCCACTTCATCGGGATTGGGGATTAGAGTCTCCACACATCCGCCCCAAAGCACCACGGGTGAAATCGTAAAACCCGAACGTGTGGTATAATCATCCATACGTCCAATTACGCTGTCTGGTCCCAGTTCCAGGCCCACTTCCTCTGAAAGCTCTCTTAAGGCTGTATCCACAGGTTTTTCTCCCGGGTCCATTTTACCACCGGGAAACGCCCACTGGCCTGGATGCTTTCTGAGTTTTGAGGCCCTCCGGGTCAGAATAAGTGCCGCCTTGTTGCTCCAGTGTTTATGGGAAGATAAACCATAAGCACCGGCACCATGTCCGCCGTCCACAACCGTAATAGCAACTGCCGCGCGTTTACTTCCCTTTTGCTCATGGGTTCGTATATTAAATCCCTTTAGATTTGATTGTATCTGGTGTAACAGTTTTTCGTTGCAATTCAAATGGTTATTATTTTTCATAGGTATTGACCGTTATCTTTTAAATTGTATGTCCATCATGTAAAAAAATTAAATATGATTTCTAATACTATTTATTATTATATTTTTCAACATGGTTTCAGTCAATGTCTATATTCAGGCAGTTTGAGTTAAAATGTATTGAATTTATTGGAAGTCAAACTTGAAAAAAGGATAAGCTGCTGCAAAAGTATAGGGAAAAAACAATTATCTCAATATTTGCTCCCCTGAAGGTCCCCACGTTTTTTCTTGACTTGAAAGAGAAGCTATTTTATATATTTTCAAATAATTATTTTCCTTTGCAAAATGAAATCCGGAGTATAAAGTTAGCTTACTAATGTTTTAAATAGTTTTTGTCTTTACATTCATTCATGCCTTCTGACATATTTCTCTGTTTAATGAGTTCATTAGGCATTATTTATTTTTCAGGAATGTGTGTGCAGAAAAAGGAAAACAAAAGGGTAATATTGAGGAATATACTATGAACTGGGACTGGGAAAAACTTCAGCAAAAAAATCAGCAGAAAAGACAGCAAAGTACAGGTGATGGTGGTGGCGGCATGCCTCCTGAGATGGACGAACTCTTTAAGAAAATGAAAGAATTTAAGTTTTCAGGGGGCTCCATTTTAATTGTAGCGGCTATTATCGTTATTTATTTTGGCATGACTACGGTGTTTAAGGTGAATACGGATGAAGTCGGTGTGATTCAGCGGTTTGGTAAATATGTCCGGACTGTCCAGCCGGGACTGCAGATAAAATTGCCGAATGGAATTGAACGATTAACAAAAGTGAGAGTAACACGTGTTGAAAAAGAAGAATTCGGGTTTCGTGCTGTTCGGACAACACGGAATCAGTACTCCTCTGAAAATGATAATATTGCAGAAGCGCTTATGCTTACAGGTGATTTAAATGTTGCCCTGGTTCCATGGATTGTTCAGTACAGGGTTAAAGATCCCTATCAGTTTCTGTTCAAGGTAAGTGATGTGAAACGATTGCTCCGGGACATGGCCGAGGCAACCATGCGCCTGGTTGTAGGGGACAGAAGTATAAACGAAGTGATAAGCAAGCGTGAGGAGATGGCGGCCGAAGCGAAAATCCTTCTTCAGGAGGAACTTGACAAGGCAGAGGCGGGTATCAATATTGTTGCCGTTGAGATGAAAAAGACAAATGTGCCGGCCCCGGTTCAACCTTCATTTAATGAAGTGAACCAGGCGACACAGGAAAAGGAAAAACTCATTTATCAGGCAAAAGAAGATTACAATAAAGCGATCCCGGAAGCCCGGGGTGAGGCCGAACGTGTTGTCAAGGCTGCCGAAGGGTATGCCATGGAACGTGTTAACCGGGCAAAGGGCGATGCATCCAGATTTGTGGCTTTTTATAATGCGTACAGCAAAGCCAAAGATGTCACCAAACGGCGGATGTATCTGGAGATGGTGAAAGAGCTTTTTCCCAGACTGGACAATAAATATATCATAGATTCAGATCAGAAGAATGTTCTCCCTTTCCTTAATCTTGAAAAACAGAGTGGTGTGGTAAAATGAATAACAAATTAATTGTATTACTGGTTGTTGTTGGTGTAGCCGCTTTTGGGCTTTATTTATCTGCTTACCAGGTTGATGAGACAGAGCAAGTTGTTATAACACAGTTCGGTAGAGTAATCGGCAAACCGATTACAGAGTCGGGGATTAAATTCAAGCTGCCTGATCCGATTCAGACCGCTAATTATTTCCCGAAGAATCTTCTGCAGTGGGATGGTGACCCGGGGCAGATTCCCACACTGGACAAAACATATATCTGGGTAGATACATTTGCCAGGTGGAAAATCGTTGATCCGGTTAAATTTTTTAAGACGGTTAATAACACGTTCAGCGCTTTAGGACGGCTTGACGACATTATTGATCCGGCTGTGAGGAATTTTATTACATCCTACAGTCTGATTGAGACGGTTCGAATGACAAACAGAAAACTCGATACGTTTGAAGCCGGTATTGAATACACGGAAGGAACGGAAAAAGATAAGTCAGCGACCTATTATATAGAGACGGGCAGGGAAAAAATAACAGCGGGGATTATGAAGCAGGCCCAGCCCAAGCTGGCCAAATTTGGTATTGAACTGGTTGATGTGAAGGTTAAGCGTATAAATTATGTCGAAGAAGTACGGCGGTCTGTTTATGCGCGTATGGTTGCAGAGCGGAAACAGATAGCGGAAAAGTTTCGCTCTGAAGGCCAGGGAGAAGCCAAAAAGATTTTAGGTGAAAAAGAAAGAGATTTGAAAATGATAACATCCGAGGCATATAAATTGGCCCAGGAAATTAAGGGTAAGGCGGATGCTGAGTCAACAAAAATATATGCCAGGGCTTATGGACTTGATCCGGAATTCTATTCATACACCCAAACACTTGAAATATACAAAGATGCATTAGGTGAAAAAAGTTCGGTTGTTCTTTCCACGGATTCCGAGTTTCTTAAATATCTGAAAGGGTATTCCGGAAAATAAAATAGAGATAATAGAGAGCTTTCCGGAAAAAAAGATATTTTTTCAGGATCACGAAACAAAAAAGCGCCTTATATAGTTTATAGGGCGCTTTTATTTTCAGGTCAGGTTTTATATAAAAGACTGGATTATTAATTACTTGCCTTTTCTTCTCTGATGCCGTGTGCGAGCCAGCAACTTTCTGTGTTTATGTTTGCGCATTTTCTTTCTTCTTTTTTTAACAACGCTGCCCAACAGATCACCCCCAATCTTTAGTAATTATATTTTATAATGACTTGTTAAATAAAAAATGATACTAATATCAATTTGTTTGTTTGTCCACAATTTTTTTAAGAAATTTTTTTATGGAGTATGGAGACGTCTGAACAATTTAATAAGGAACAGATAGAGGTTGTAAATCAATCTGTGGAAATGGCCGAGGAGCTTGTGTGCAATTTCTATAAGCTGTCGGTCAATCAATTGCTGCGCCATAGATACGATATAAAAACCATGGTTGACCTTAGCCCGGACGAAATAATATATGGCGCATTCGCCCAGGTTATTCGTTATGAGGGCCGAAAAAAAGACACCACCCTCGGATCCGCATCCTATGATTTTTACAAAATCTGTATTCAGGACCATTCCATCATTGCAGCAATCAGGAAGACATCCGGCTTAAATCTGTTTGCGTTTACCCTTTACATTATTATTCATGAACTGGTTCATATTATTCGATTCAGCAGATTTCTTCAGAATTTTGAAGCATCCCCTGGGGAAAAGCTTGCAGAAGAGGCACGTGTTCATGAGAAAACGCTTGAAATATTGAGTAAACATTCAGTCGCCGGTATACGGGAGGTGTTGGATTTTTGTAATAAATCGACCCTGCCCATAGACAATGTCCAGCTGGTAAAAAAATGTCATTAATAAACCTTGACAACATGGAACCACTGAATATATTCTCTTCAGGTTATTTTACGGGAAGATTTGTTAAGGATTTGTTTTGTTAAAAAATTTACCTTAGCAAATATTTGGAAGGGAGATTTTAAAATGCCGATTTATGAATATGAATGCACGAAATGCCACAGCCAGATAGAGGCCTTACAGAACTTTTCCGACAAACCTCTTGCAAAATGCGAACACTGCTCAGGCAAACTGCAGAAACTCATATCCCATAGCGCGTTTCATCTTAAGGGTTCCGGATGGTATGTAACGGATTATGCAGGCGAGCCCGGTAAATCTTCCAATTCTTCTGAAAAGAAAGCAGAGACGTCGAAAAAAGAAACCAAAAAGACAGAAAAAAAAGCGGATAAAGCTTCAGAATAATTTTTTTTAAGCATCCCCTTTACAAATTAAAAAATGTGATTATTTTTTCTGGAATAATCATTCTTTATGTCCTTGTTAAATCAGATACTACTTAAAGATTGAAAAACTAGTTTTAGATTTTATGGCGGCAATAAACGTTTGTACGTTATTGCTGTATGAAAATTTGAAGTCAATGTGTCTAAAGAAAAGGAGAAAATTAGCATGAAACTAAGACCATTACAGGATCGTATTCTGGTACAGCGTGTCGCAGAGGAAGCAACCACAAAAGGGGGTATCATTATCCCTGACACAGCTAAGGAAAAACCGATTGAAGGAAATGTAATCGCTGTCGGTAAAGGCAAAGTGGGCGATGACGGCAAGAGAGTTCCCCTGGAAATTAAAAAGGGAGATCGAATTCTTTTTGGAAAGTATGGCGGTACGGATGTAAAAATTGAGGGTGAAGAATATCTTATTATGCGTGAAGACGATGTTCTTGGAGTTGTTGAATAATTAAACATATGGAGGATATATCAAGATGGCTAAGATTATAAAATATGATGCTAAAGCCCGCGAAGCAATGCTTGCCGGGGTGAAGACACTTGCTGATGCTGTAGTTGTTACTCTGGGCCCCAAAGGGCGCAATGTTTTAATAGACAAATCATGGGGCGGCCCCACTGTAACAAAAGACGGTGTAACCGTGGCAAAAGAAATTGAGCTTGAAGACAAGTTCGAGAACATGGGCGCCCAGATGGTTAAAGAAGTTGCCAGCAAGACCAGTGATATGGCTGGTGACGGTACAACAACCGCAACCATTCTTGCCAGAATTATTTATGAAGAAGGCCAGAAACTGGTTGTTGCAGGAAACAATCCCATGTCTGTTAAACGCGGTATTGACAAGGCCATTGAAGTGACTGTTAAAGAACTGGCAAGGATGAGCAAGCCGACCAAAGACCAGCGTGAAATTGCACAGGTCGGTACTATTTCTGCAAACAGCGACGAAACAATCGGGAACATTATTGCAGAAGCAATGAGCAAAGTCGGTAAAGAAGGCGTTATTACAGTTGAAGAAGCAAAATCCATGGAAACGACGCTGGATGTTGTTGAAGGTATGCAGTTTGATCGCGGTTATCTGTCTCCGTATTTTGTAACAGATGCTGAAAAAATGGTTGTATCCCTCGAAGATCCGCTCATCCTCATTAACGAGAAAAAAATCAGCAATATGAAAGACCTTCTCCCTGTTCTTGAGCAGGTTGCAAAAATGGGCAAACCCCTGATGATTATTGCCGAAGATATTGATGGTGAAGCGCTTGCCACCCTGGTTGTAAACAAACTGCGTGGCACATTAAATGTTGCAGCCGTCAAAGCCCCTGGTTTTGGCGACAGAAGAAAAGCCATGCTGGAAGATCTTGCTATTCTTACAGGTGGACAGGTTGTTTCCGAGGACATCGGCGTTAAACTGGAAAGTATTACGGTTGCAGATCTTGGAAAAGCCAAACGCATTACTATCGATAAAGACAATACAACAATCGTTGACGGTGCCGGCAAACGTTCCGATCTCGAAGGCCGTGTAAAAATGATTCGTGCCCAGATCGAAGAGACATCATCTGATTATGACAGGGAAAAACTTCAGGAACGGCTGGCCAAGCTGATTGGCGGCGTTGCCGTAATTAATGTGGGCGCTGCTACCGAGACTGAGATGAAAGAAAAGAAAGCGCGTGTTGAAGATGCACTGAATGCTACCCGTGCTGCAGTTGAAGAAGGAATTGTTCCCGGTGGTGGTGTCGCGCTGATTCGTTGCCTGGACGCCCTGGGAAAAATTAAAATCAAGGCTGAAGAAAAGCTCGGTGTTAAAGTTGTCATGCGTGCAATGGAGGAACCGGTTCGCCAGATTGCAAACAATGCCGGCGTTGAAGGTTCTGTTGTCATCGACAAGGTGAAAAACGGTGAAGGTTCGTTTGGTTACAATGCTGCTACCAATACCTATGAAGACCTTATTGCTGCAGGCGTTATGGATCCGACAAAGGTGGTCCGTTTTGCCCTGCAGAATGCCGGCAGCGTTGCTTCATTAATGATTACAACCGAAGCGATGATCGCTGAAAAGCCTGAAGAAGCTGGTGCTGGCGGCGGTATGCCTGCTATGCCTCCAGGCGGCGGTGGAATGGGCGGAATGGGCGGAATGGGCGGAATGATGTAGGATGCCTTTCAGCCTGTGACGTTTAAAAAATATGTGATATTATAACCATTAAAAACCCTCATGCATAATGCATGGGGGTTTTTTATTGAAAACAGTTTGTTTGATCAGGAATATTTCAAAATTCAGGATGGAATAATTTCCCCAAAAGGGGTGATTTTTCTCTCGGGTATCCCAAATTTCTTGACATTCAGGCAAAAACTCGATATTTTAGACACCGTCCGCATATAGTTCTGAATTTAATATTATAATCCGGAGTGAGTGAATGGTTCCCGCTAAGATTGATCTGGTGCAGATGTTCCTGAATGCAGGGCTCATGGTCCAGTTTGTTCTTCTTCTCCTTCTTTTTTTTTCTGTTTCTTCATGGGCAATAATACTGATCAAATACCGCTATATAAAAAAGTCGTTCAGTGAATCCTCCATGTTTATTGATTATTTCTGGAAGAGCCGGGATTTTTCAGATGCCTTTGCAAAGGCAAAAGTACTTCGTTCCAGTCCGGTTGCCAGGGTTTTCCGCATTGGTTATATGGAACTGAAAAAGTTGAGCCGTTCCGGTGCGCCGGTTGCATCGCAATCACCTCCAGAGGCGGATATGGCATCTTTGAGTTCCATGTTTGCCGGCACAGATAATGTTAAGCGGGCCTTGCGCCGGGCGATCAATACGGAAATTACCAGGCTGACCCAGATGGTGCCCTTTCTTGCTACAACGGGAAATACGGCACCGTTTATCGGGCTGTTTGGAACCGTTTGGGGAATCATGAATTCTTTTCACGGTATCGGGCAAAGGGGATCGGCCTCTCTGGCGGTTGTGGCCCCGGGTATTTCAGAAGCACTGGTTGCAACGGCTGCCGGCCTGGCTGTGGCCATACCGGCTGTGATGGCGTTCAACTATTTTACACAGAAAATCAGGGTTATTGAATCTGAACTCAATAGCTTTTCCGCAGATTTTTTAAATATAGTTGAAAGGGATCTGATGCGGGCAAAGGAGAAAAGCAAATGAAGCCGGGCGGCGGTGATGATAGATTGATGTCTGAGATTAATGTGACACCGTTTGTGGATGTCATGCTGGTTCTTTTGATTATTTTCATGGTCACTACCCCCATGATGGTTCAGGGGGTTGATGTCTCCCTGCCGCAGGTTGAATCCGGTCCTGTATCTATCGATGATGAGCGTTTGGTTGTCAGTATAGATAAGAAAAAACAGGTGTATATAAATGATTTGCAGGTAACGGTTGATTTTCTCAAGGAAAAATTGAGTAAAATTCTTGAGACCCGGAAGAACCGGGAAGTGTTGTTGAGGGCGGATAAAGATATACCCTACGGCATGGTCGTCCTGGTCATGTCTGAAATTAAAGGTGCCGGAATTGAGAAACTCGGGATGTTGACGGAACCGGTTGATGAAAAAAAGTAAAACTGTAAAAATGATTAAGCTGGGTGGCATATTCCGGGAATTTGAACACTATTAACAGACACCAGCTGAATTAAGTTATGTATTTAAATGCTTCGTTGCTGAATAATGCGGGAAATGATTTTCGTGTGTGGAGCCTGTTTTTTGGTGTTTCAGCAATATGCCATTTTATAGCGTTCATTATAGTTATCACTGCACCGGTGAATACCCATCAAAGAAGTTTTGTGCCGTCTGTTATTAATGTGGATCTGGTTTCAATACCAACACAACGGCCGGCTGGTACGGTGAAGGACATAACGTCCGTGAGGCAGAAAAAAAAGAAGGTTGTTCAATCATCATCAAAAAATGCGGTTACCATTGATAAAAAAACGTCAACAAAGAAAAAAGCCAAAAAATCATTAAAAAAAAAGACATATAAATCATCAAAAGTAGTTGACAGCGCTATCCGGAATATTGAAAAAAAGGTTGAAGATTCACGGCCGGATCATTTGGACAGGGTGTTTGACCGGTTGAGGGGTAAGGTTGAAAAGGATGCTTTCTTAAACAATGGCCGATTGCCGTCGGGGAGAGGGTTGTCCGGGAAAAGAGCGATTACCCGGTTGGAGATTTATAATGCTGAAATATTTTCACTGATTCAGAAAAATTGGGCATTGCCGCTCCAGTTTGCGGGTAGGGACGCGGAGCTGGAAACCAAGATAGGGATGAAAATTATGCCGGACGGTGAAATCCGTGATATATGGTTTGATAAAAAGTCGGGAGACGGTTCTTTTGATGACCAGGCAGAAAAAGCTGTTTTGAAATCAAATCCATTACCGTCGCTTCCTCCTGAATTTACAGGACATTATTACGAAATTGGCCTGAGATTTACTCCTTCCGGCTTAAAATAGCAAATATTTTAGGGATTGTATTAATATTAAATATGAATTTTGAATTGGTCGGAAGACGATGCGGAACGATTATATTAATTACGACGATGCTGGTTCTTTTTATGCCGGGATTTTGCCCGGCAAAATATGATTATATTGACATATCAAACCCGTTTCTAAGAAAAATTCCCATTGCCGTACCCCATTTTAAATCCATGTCCGCCAGCGGTAATGAACAGAAAATATCTGAAAACGGCTCTCAACTGCTATCGGAGACACTAGAGTTTACAGGCTTCTTCAAGATAATGGATCATGCGTCTTTCCTGGAGGATACCCGGAAGGCTGGAATTATTGAATCACAGATCAATTTTTTAAACTGGACCGGAATCGGTGCGGAGCTTTTGATAACAGGTGGTATTCTTATAAAAGATGGTGTCATTGAAATTGAATTGAGACTGTTTGATACATTTAAGAATCGTTTGCTTATCGGAAAACGATACAAAGGGCAACAGGCGGATTTACGGCAAATCATCCGTAAGTTCTGCGGTGCGGTTATTTATGAATTCACAGGAAAGCGGGGGATATTTGAAAGTAAAATTGCATTTGAATCCACAGGCCCGGGAAACAAGGATATATTTATATGTGACTTTGACGGGTATAATGCCAGGCAGATCACCCATACAAAAAGTATTACACTGTCCCCGGCATGGTCATATGACGGCAAGTGGATAGCCTATACAGATTATAAAAACGGTAATCCGGATCTTTATATCAAACATTTAACGGAAAAACGCGGATTTGTTGTTGCCCTCAAGGGGGTAAATATATCACCGGCATGGATTCCAGGTAAATTCGCCCTGGCGGCAACATTCTCATTTTCAGGAGATCCGGAAATTTATATGTTGACCGGGACCGGAAAAATTATTAAAAGACTGACAAGACAATGGGGAATCGATGTCTCCCCATCGTTTTCTCCAGACGGTCATAAAATGGCCTTTGTTTCACAGAGATCAGGAACACCGCAGATTTATATTAAACATTTGGATAACGAACAGGTGGAGAGAGTAACCTTTGAGGGGCAATACAACACAACACCGAGTTGGTCTCCCGCAGGTGATAAAATTGCTTATTCCTCTCTCGGTGATGGGCATTTTGATATTTATGTTGTAAATATTAAAGACAAACAGCCCCTCCGTTTAACCTGTGAAGCCGGTGATAATGAATCGCCTGCGTGGTCTCCTGACGGGACGCTTATTGTTTTCGGTTCAACACGTGAAGGCAAGGCCAGGATCTATGTAATGACGTCGTTTGGCACCGATCAGCGGCGTCTGCTTGCCTTGCCGGGTGAGCAGACGAATCCGAAATGGTCGTCAAATATTACCAACAATTAACTGTTAAACATGAAAGGAGAAAAAAAGATGAAGAATTTATGGATGGGTTTGTTAGTGGTGGTTGCAATCACAGGGCTTTTGTTTTTTGCATCGTGTGGTGGACCGAAGGAAATAGAGACCGAGCCGCCGGAATCGGCTGAGCAGGCCGATGTATCTGATGTGGATGCCCAGCAAGAAGAGGAACTGGCAAAACAACGCGCTCTTGAGGAAGCAGAGATCATGCGCCAGGCAAAAGAAGCCAGGGAGATGTTTTTAAATGAGGATGTCTATTTTGACTATGATCAGTCTGTTCTGACACCCGAAGCACAGGATATTTTAAGAAGAAAAGCCGTATGGATGCAGGCCACTCCGGATGTAAAGGCTATTGTGGAAGGGCATTGTGACGAACGCGGTACGACTGAGTATAACCTTGCCCTTGGTGACAGGCGTGCTCAAAGCGTAAAAGTATTTTTAGAGGATCTGGGAATTGATGGTACCCGCATGTCAACGATCAGTTACGGTGAAGAACAGCCTATTTATCCCGGCAACAACGAAGAAGCCTGGGTAAAGAACAGGCGGGCACATTTTGCAATCGATTAACTTTCTGAACGGAAGCGGGTTTACTACAAAGGTGAAGCCATTGTCTGCCTGGTTTGGTTGACTCCGCGGACACGGGAAGACTCGAAAGCTGTATGAACCACACTATAATATTTATGCTGGTTTGCTGTTTCAATTCCCCTCCACCGGAATAGAGCCGTTTGGAGTGAGATGCCGGATATGCAGACCAGCATTATGGAGTCCTTACCCGGGGATTCGTGTTCCCGGCAATGGATAGAGCTATAATATAATCGCTATCGTATAATAACAGTTCATATTTATTATCTGCCATGAAAGTTATAAATCTTATCATTACAATTTGTATTGTAATTTGCAGCGGATGCGCCATGGACAGAGACCTTGCGGTGCTGGATGACAGAATTGCATTACTTGAAAAAACGAATTCCTCATCCAGGAAAAAGAACAGTGAAATTGATTCCCGGTTAATAGATTATGATGTATCTCGCAGCCAGAAGGAGCAGGCATTAAGAGATCAATATGCCGGTTTGCGGGTTACAGTTGACAAACTCAGGGAAGACGCCCAGGCAATAAACGGCAGGCTGGAAGAGATTGAATACGCAATAAACCGTAAAAGTGATTCTGATAGAGCCAACAAAAAAAGGGTAACCGGTTTGGATACATCCGTTACCAAAAATTCGGACCGCCTGGCAAAACTGGAAGAGTATCTGGGACTTGAGATTGTAAAAAAGAGCGATATCAAGTCCGCCATGAAAAAAAGCGCAAATAAGAAAAAACTGTCTCAGGGGGAAATGCCTGAGCAGGAGTTATACGCCCGGTCGAAGAAAAAGTTTGATCAGGGTGATTTTGAAGGTGCTATAAATGGATTTCAGACATATCTGGATAAATTCCCGAAATCAAAAAATGCAGATAATGCTCAATTCTGGACGGGTGAGATTTTTTACAAGGAAAAATGGTATGAAAAAGCCATTCTGGAATACCAGAAGGTGATCATAAACTACCCCAAAGGCAATAAGGTACCCGCAGCGTATTTAAAACAGGGGTTATCGTTTCATAATCTTGATGAAAAGGCAAATGCGCGTCTTGTGTTAAATGAATTGATCCGGAAATTTCCCGAATCAAATGAAGCGGGTGTGGCCAAAAAGAAATTGAAGGGATATAAATAGTGCCTGAACGGAAACGCCTGATTCCCCCAATTTCGGTGTCAGATAAAAATTTTAATCCTCAAAATATTCATTTTCGTTCAGACACTAAATAGCCGGATTTATGGTAAAAATAATCGGCATAGATCCCGGACTGGCAGCAACAGGTATCGGACTGGCCAGCGGGACAGGATTTAAAGTTGACAGCTATTCCTTTGGTAGTATTGATACGTCAAAAGATACTGCTCTTCCTTCCCGTCTTGATGAGATTTTTGTAAAGATCCTTGATATTTTAAAGGATGAAAACCCGGATATCATGGTTGTTGAAGATGTGTTTTCCATGGAGAAATATCCAAAATCCGGGATTACACTGGGAAAGGTCAGCGGTGTTATTCTCCTGGCCGGATTCCAGGCCGGTCTTCCTGTAATGGAAGTTTCGGTCCGTGAAGCCAAGCAGGTCATCACCGGGAATGGTAATGCAAGTAAAATACAGCTGGAAAAGTCTGTGCGGCATCTATTAAACCATCCTGTCCCGATTCGGCCCAACCATTCTTCAGATGCGCTGGCTTTAGCGCTTATAGGTCTTTTTCGCTATGAAAACGAATTGCTGTTTAAAACAGGAACATCGGCCCGGCAAAAGAATATTAAATAGTATAAAATATGATCGGATATCTTGAGGGAGTACTATTAAAGAAAGAAGACGACCGCATCCTTCTGCTTGCGAACCAGGTGGGATACGAAGTTCTTCTCCCGTCTGTGATAATGGGTACCATAGAATCAAAAGATGTGGGGGATGAAATTTCCCTTTATATTTATTATCACCAGACCGAACGGCAGCCAAAACCGGTGCTGATCGGGTTTAACCTGGAGGCGGAAAAAGAATTTTTTCAACATTTTATTTCAGTCGAGGCCATCGGTCCGTTAAAAGCCGTTAAAGCCATGAGTTGTCCTGTGTGTGATATTGCCAGGGCGATTGAAACAAAAGATGCCGGGGAGCTTCAGCGGTTAAACGGGATTGGAAAACGGACAGCCCAGAAAATAATTGCAACACTTGAAGGAAAGGTTAATAAATTCGCCCTGATCCGCAAGGATGAGAAAATAAAAGCGGTTTATACCGGAGATTTTGTTGACAAGGTGTTTAATGTGCTGGTTACTCAGCTTGGCCATAAAAGTACTGATGCCAGGCAGTTAATCGAAGATGCATTGGAGCAAAACAGCTCAATTTCAACTCCTGAGGCGCTGTTTGATGAAGTATACAAAGGCCAGACCGGCTGAAAAATTTCAACGTGTATAACTAAAATTAGTTTATAGATTCATATCTCTGGATGGCAAATAATAAATGGTAAATGAAATTCTGAAATTTTCTTCTGAAAAACAGGGTGTCGTAGCAAACTCAGCCCTGCCGGTTGATCGGGAACCGGAAATTCTGTCGTTACGCCCCCAAACCTTTTTAGAGTATATCGGTCAGCCGAAAGTAGTTGAAACACTTGAAATTGCCATCCAGGCAGCCAAAATGCGCGAAGAGCCGCCGGAGCATGTGCTGCTTCACGGCCCGCCCGGCCTGGGTAAAACCACGCTTGCGCATATTATTGCAAATGAACTGGGGAGTAACCTTACCGTAACTTCAGGGCCTGCACTGGAAAAAGGTGGTGACCTCATGGGGATTCTTACACATCTTGGAGAAGGGGATATCCTGTTTGTGGATGAAATTCATCGGACACCAAAGACTGTGGAAGAATTTCTCTATCCTGCTATGGAAGATTTTGCGGTGGATTTTGTGTTTGACAAGGGAATTCACGCCCGGAGTCACCGGTTCAGGTTGAAACAGTTTGTCCTTGTGGGCGCTACCACGCGTGTGGGTTTGCTTTCTGCGCCTTTACGTGACAGGTTCGGCATTTTCAGAAGCCTTGACTTTTATTCCGAAGACGATCTTTTGAATATTACGAAGCGATCGGCTGCCCTGCTTGATGTGACAATTGATGACGAGAGTGCCCATGAGCTTGCAAAACGTTCCCGGGGGACACCGAGAATTGTGAACAGGCTCCTTAAACGTGTCAGGGATTATGCCCAGGTAAGAGCCGACGGTACGATTTCAAAAAAAAATGTTGAAGCGGCTCTGGGCCTTGAAGGTGTGGATCATAGAGGATTAACCCGTCTGGATCGCCGTTTTATTAAAACCATTATCAAATACTATAATGGCGGTCCTGTGGGAATTGAGGCAATTGCCGCCACCCTTCAGGAGGAGACGGATACGCTGGTTGACGTTGTTGAGCCGTTTTTGTTGAAAACCGGGTTGGTCGTCAGAACATCTTCCGGCAGAAAAGCGTCTGCATCAGCTTACAAACATCTCGGTTATACTGTCGGCAGAAAATTTACCTCTGGAGATGATTAATTCCGGCTTTATTTCTGGTGATTAATGAGAAACGTGAGTTGAGTCCTGCAGCAACTGTAATTATCAATGTGTCAATATCCATATACGACGCCGTCAAAGCTGGAAGGTGAACAATGGAAGATATACAGGGAAACCTGGCAAAAAATCTATCAAAAAATGTGGCTGAATATACGCTGCCAACACAGGCGGCAAGAGAAAGAAGCTGGAGTATACTGCTTGTCGATAATTTTGGACAGACTATTACTGTCAGAAAATTTAAGCAGCTGGTGATTATTTTTTTATCTGTGTTTATAATTGCACTGGCCGCTGCCATATATTTTTTCTTTCTATATATGGGCAACAGACACGAACAACAGGTGATGCAGAATTCTTTTACGGAAACAAGTGAACGGGTCAAGTCTTTGCAGAATGAAAAGGATATACTTAATACACGCCTGGTTATGCTTCAGTCTGAAATTGATGAAGCCATGTCTGTCAAAAAAAAGATGATCAAAGAGTCTGTTAAGAAACCGCCGGCCGCATCATTAAAAGCAGATGTTGAAAAAAATGTGAAAAAGGAACTTGTAGGAGTTAAAGATTTTCAGTTTATCCACAATATCGGCACAAAAGAGCTGCGTGTAAATTTTATTGTAAAAAATGCCGACTTGAATTCAAAAAAAGTTTCCGGGCGGATATTTGTACTCTTGAAGCATGATGAAACCGATCAGAAAAGATGGGTGGTTGTTCCTTCTGTAAAACTGAATTCCGGAAAGCCGGCCGATTATAGAAGAGGTCAGTTTTTCAAGATCAGCCGCTATAAAACAGTAAAATTCAAAGTCAGAGGAGTTGCTGCTTCTGAAGATTATAAAATTGCCACAATATTTGTATATTCCAAAGACGGGGATAAGATCCTGGAAGAAAAAATACCTGTAAACATTAAGACCACAGGACAGCCGGTAAAACCTCAACAAAATATTATTTCTGAACCTGCTGCTTCATTAAAGAACAATACCTCAGCTATAGAAAAATCTGAGACCGAACCTGTCCGCACTGAAGACCAGGCGGCCGAAATTTTTCCTGGTCAGAAGGAAACCGGTACTGAAAAATTAAATCGAAGTATACCCACTTCAAAAATAAATTAGACGATGGCAGAAACCAGTTCATATACCCAATTTTCAGGAGACACATTGTGAAAAATAATTCAACAAATCTGTCTATCATCGATAAGGAGCTGAGTATTGAGGGGACCATTTCCAGCAAAGGGAGCCTGGTTATAAAAGGAACAGTAAAAGGAACACTTGTCGGTGAAACAGTGATTCTTGCAAAGGAAGGTTCTGTTTTTGCTAAAACCACGGTGGCCAGTATGACCATTGGCGGTGTATTTGAAGGTGAGATTCATGCTTCAGATGAGCTGGTGATTCTTTCAACAGGAAATTGTTCCGGAAAGGTTTCGTGCAAAGATATTACTGTTGAAAAAGGCGGTGTCTTGAATGCAGAAGTAACATGTACCGTCGTAAAGGATTCAAAGAATAAAATTGAGTTTAATGCATAGAATTAAATAAGTATCTATTATTATTCTGAATTTCCAATTTCAAACAGACGAATAAACCCTGATAGATCAAGTTTTAGATGTTGAAAATTTTCAAATGTTACATCAGAAAAAGAGAGATTGAATTTATTGCGGATACGTTCAAACATATCAAGGTAGGTTAATAAAATCCTGTTTTCAGATTTCAGGCCCATTTCTGTTTCCAGTCCCCTGATACATTCCTTTTGACCCTCAATTTCTAAAAAATCTCCATAGGGCATGGTGTCCAGACACATGAGTGTTTCGTTGATTATAAAGGTCTCCCGATTTTTTTCATATATCTGTTCGTTGTGGAAACCAAGGGATTCAAGAATTTGATTCATTATAGCAAAATCACTGATCTCAACTTCCAGTTCCCTGTGAATCTTGAAACGATGCCCTGTCTTATCTTTCAGAGCAGAGGGTGGTTGAGATTTAAATGTCAGTGTTGTTCCGGAATCTTTTCTGAGACGTAGAAGGGATTTGTTTTTAATGAGGCTTTTCCCATCATCTTCATATCGGATGTTGGTCTCAAAAAAAAATCCTTTGCAATCTGCACCCAGATCAAGAATACGCTTGCGAACGGATTCAATATCTGTTAAAAAATATTTAACTTCAATTTCCAGAGGGTCCATTGAGCCTTTCCTGTTTTTTTTAATTTCAGGAATCAATATATTGAAAACAAATGAAGGTGTCAAATTCCGGTTTGCCGGTTGGCCTGTTAGATAAGGTTGTTGTCATTACCGGCGAACCGGCCAACTGGTGAACCGGCAAACATTTTTTCAGAAATTTATTATTTTTCTTGACATACGGCAAAAATTCAATTAAATATTTCTGATTCTTTTTAGGAGAAAAGACAGTGAAAAAATATACATACAGTGCAAAACAGTCAGACAATAAAGATAAATGGTATATCGTTGATGCCAGTGGTGCGGTTCTTGGCAGAATTGCAACGGAGCTGGCGTCCCGCCTTAGGGGCAAGCATAACCCGCTTTATACGCCCCATGTGGATACTGGTGATTCGGTTATTGTAATCAATGCTGAAAAAATTGTTTTAACCGGAAAAAAGTGGGATAAGAAGATCTATTACCGGCACAGCGGTTACATGGGTGGAATTAAGGGTATTACAGCGAGGGAACTTCTTGAAAAACAACCGGAAGAGATGATTCGTAAGGCTGTACGAGGGATGCTTCCCAGGAACAGGCTCGGAAGAAAACTCCTGGCAAAATTGAAAGTGTATTCCGGAACTGAGCATCCTCATGCGTCTCAACATCCCGAAGTCCTTGAAAATAGTTTTAAAAAATAAATTGTATTAATTACCGGGGTATTTAATGGCTACAGAAAAAAGTTTTTATGCAACAGGAAAACGGAAAAGTTCCATTGCCAGAACATGGCTTAAACCGGGGAATGGTAAAATTACCGTAAATGATCGTCCAATGGATGAGTACTTCACCATAAGTTCTTCAAAACGAAATTTGATTCAGCCGCTTGTTGTCACAAATAATCTTGATAATTTTGACGTGATGATCAGGGTAAAAGGCGGTGGTATTTCAGGTCAGGCAGGGGCAGTCCGGCATGGTATCACAAAAGCTCTAATGGTAGCTGACCCGGATTTGAGAGATGTTTTAAAGAAAGCCGGTTTTGTTACGCGTGATTCCAGGGTCAAGGAAAGAAAAAAATACGGCCAGAAAGGCGCCCGGGCCCGTTTTCAGTTTTCCAAACGTTAGAACCTTTATATTTATTTCTGCATTCAAAAGGGAACAGGATTATTTCTGTTCCCTTTTTTTATGACAACTGCCCGGGCAAAATGTGTATCATAAGGAAAATATGATATCACAGGGGCATGTTTTTATTAACAGTCCGTTTCATTCCCTCAAAAATGACAATTCACATCCTGCGATCAGCAATGATCAAAATGATCAACACTTCATGTTCACCGGAATTGCTGAATTCTTGCCTATATACGGATCCTGAATCGATCATAGGCAAAACCTCCCTGTCGTCCTTTAAAACAGGATGAATGTCCTGTATGGTGATACATACATTGCCGGGATCATTGAAATATATGGAGCTGCTTTCTGGCTGTTTGAATGTAACTATCTGAATATATAATAAAATAAATTTATTGATGAAAAAATGGCATTTGGCCTGGTTTTTGAAGTAGAATTTGAATAGTAAACACTCCTATCCTCTTGTTAAAAAATGTTCCAGCAATGAATATATAAAAGGTATATATATAATATGGTACACAATTCGAACATCCTGCTTTACCTGCCTCCGGCGCAGGCTGACGGGATTAAACTACGGACAATGGTTGCGTCGGTGGTGGTGCGGGAAAATATTGTTATTGTTTGCAACATGGAAAAACTTTTCAGGGTTTTGAGCCAGCCGATGCATGGCATTGCAGCAGCAATTATTCTGGTTTCAACATACCAGGAGTTGCTCGAGCTTCAGAAATTCAAAGATATGATTCTCAGAATCCCCACTATCCTGATTTTACCGGATCAGAACAGAGATACCATTACAAAAGGATTTGTCCTGAGACCGAGATTTTTAACCTATGCTGACAGCGATTTTTCAGATGTAAGAGATGTATTCAGAAAAATCATCAGTAAAGTTAATTTTCCGGGTATTAACAGAGCATATGCCTGAATAGATACTATTTTTCAATATACCCGAATTCATTATAAAAAAAATTAATAGTCCGCTTAAATTTTTTTATAATTCCTTTCAAGGGATTTTTTAAAAAAGAAATCATTTGAAATGGAATGTCACCCCAGCGAACTGATAAAAAAATAAATAAATCAAGTGCATATGAATTAAGTTGATTCTGCGATAAAACCTGCAGCAGAATAGGAAATCATGTCTGGCATATAAATTGAATGAGAAAGTCTGGAAAAATAATTCACTATTTCATGATCCGAATATCCGGACCAATGTTAAAGGGGGTATCGTGAATAAAAAATCTTTCATTGATGAAAAAGAGAAGGGATTTACTTTTATTGAGCTTATTGTTGTCCTTGCGATTATTGGAATACTCAGTCTTGTGGCTACGCCTGGAATTATGACCTGGCGAGCAAAAGCCCAATTCAGCAAGTCCACCAGAGATATCTTTTCCTTTTTACAGCATGCAAGGATGAAGGCAATTAAAACAGGGGCCTATTGTTCCATAACCTTTGATAACTCTGCTAACAGTTTTCTCGTATACTTAGATTCAGATACAGACCCTCCCAACCTGTCATATGACAGTGGTGAAGAAGTGGTCAGGAGTGTTTCTCTGGCTGATTACAATGTTGAATATGACGACAGTTTTTCAGTGGGTGATCCTGACTACAGCCTGGCAGGAAGATCCATTACATTTATGCCAAACGGCCTTCCAAAAGAAATTGTAGGTGCCAGACTTTTTATGGGAAGGGGGTCGGTTTATCTGAAAGACAGTCATAACAGGACGAAACGGATTCAGATCAGTCCCACGGGAAATATTAAAATACTGTAAAATTACGGGGAGAAAGCAATGCGGAATGTAATTACTAATAACAGAGGGTTTTCGCTTCCAGAGCTTCTTGTTGCCATGGCTATTGCACTGATCATCATGGTGTCCATATTTGCTGCCCAGCGGTCACAGCAAAAATCTTTCCGGACTCAGCAGCAGATTGTTGAGATTCAACAGAACCTGAGGGCGGCCATGTACTACATGGAGAAAGGCATCCGAATGGCAGGATTTGATCCTTCGGATTCCGGTGACTTTGGATTTGTGAGCAGTCTGCCGGATTATGATTATGGGGGGACCACGGATGCCGGTAATATTGCTTTTACAATAGATATGTCAGCAGCAGACGACCTGGATAATGACACGGATGGTAATTATGATGAGCTGGATGAGGCGGGCGCTGTAGATGCCAATACGGATGAGCAGGTTGCCTTCAGGCTGGCTGCTTCACCCAACTACGATAATACAAATGTGTTACAGGCCTATGTGGATGACGGCGTCAATCCACATGGCTGGCGGACCCTTGCAGATAAAATTGATGTAATGAATTTTGTCTATCTTGACATCTCCGGCAATGTACTTGATCCGTTAGATTCCGCGGCCAGGGAGGATATTACAACGGTGCAGCTGTCAATTATCGCACGGACCGGCGGAAATGTTCTGGATTATAAGGATACGAATTCCTATTCAAACCTTCAGGGATCGACAATCCTGGCCACTCCAAATGACAATTTTCGTCGAATGATTCTGACGTCGGAAATCAGGTGCCGCAATCTGGGGCTATAATTTTTAAAGGGAGCCAAACATGAAAAGGAAAACATCCAATACCGTGGATAGAAAAGAAATGAATAATCGGGGTTTTACACTCATTGAAGTATTAATTGCCATGGCTATATTTTCAGTGGGTATTTTAGGCGTAGCCGCCCTTCATTTTTCTTCCAGTGACTACAGCACCCGTGCCAGAACCCAGACAGAAGGAGCTTCGTGGGGGGCAGTTCAGATGGAGCAGCTGATGGCCCTGCCGTATAATGCGAATAATGACGGCCTTGATAACGACAGTGACGGTTCAATTGATGAAGCGGATGAACAATTCCTGGTAGCCGGTTCACATCCGGCAGTTGCGGTTGTGAGAGATGGGATTTATGATGTCACCTGGAATATTCAGGATGATACGCCGGTGAATCATACAAAAACCATAACGGTCAACGTCAGGTATTTAAGGCAAGGCGGGAAAACGGTAAAGTTACAGTCTGCAAAAGCAGACATAATATAGGTATGAGGTCATATTATGAAAAAATATTCTAACATTATGAATAATGAAGACGGTTCCTTGATAGTGGTCGTTATCCTGCTGCTGGTGCTTCTGACAATAATTGGTACATTGACAATACGAAACAGCATGTTGGAAACCCAGATATCGGCAAATGACAATTTTCAAAAAAAAGCCTTTTATAATGCAGAGGCCGGATCAAATGTGGGTATTGAAATCCTTGAACAAAATATCAACTGTCCGGGGGGGTTTACTGCTGCCGGCGGAACCGGGAACGATGATTATGCTTACGTGGAAATCGGTGACTTAATGATAATGGCCCAGGCAAAAACAGGAGATTTTTCAGACCTTGCATTCTGGAAAAATCCGAATGATCTTGATGATGCGTATGAGCTGAGACCGTCATCAGACAGCAGCAGTTCCGTGCATGACGGAGTCTACGATTTTTATTTTCCAAGAAGTTCAAGCGCCGACGTTACCACCTATGTGAAAATGGGTGGAAATGCTGCGTTAGCACCGGGCGGTGCCATTCAGATGGCAGCCGGGTATGAGGGCAAGGGAAAGGGCTCAGCCGGCGGTGGTGCAGTGATAAGTTTTGAAATATATTCACTCCGTGAAGGCCGAATGGGAAAAAGTACCATGCAGTCTGAAGTGGGGCTTGACTGGCTACACCTGATTGGCCAGGAGAGTGAATGTATATACTAAATCCGAATAGGAGAGTGCTTTGGAAGATTTTTACATGGTTGTAAATATGAAATAAAGGAAAGGAATTGACACAGAAATAACACGTAATTCAATTAATAAATGTTAAACTCGAATTTATTATGAGGTGAGAAAAATGGTTAAAAAGAATGCTCAGATAATCATTATATGCTGCATGGTTTCTATTTTGGGGCTGGTGTCCAACATGTCTGTCTCCTCCTTAATGGCGGCAGGGTCCCATCCTACGTATACGGCGAGCATGTATGAATCCAATCCGCCCTTTATCAGCTCGGCGGACATATATCCAAACCTTCTGCTGATCATAGATAACTCCGCCAGTATGTTTGACCTGGCGTATACGGATTCCAGTACTGACTGTTACGACGATAGTTTTAGTGCAACATCTGGCTATGCCGGTTATTTTGACCCGGATACCTGGTATTATTATAATTCAGGTTCGGAAAAATTTGTATCGATTGATTCCGGCATTGCTTTGACAGCATATGGTAGTGCAACATACAAGAGTGCTGCAGCGTTTGGAGATACAGCTGTTTTTCTTAGTGTTGACACGCCGCCGCCGCCGACGCCGCCAAGTATTATTTATTTTGCCGCAAAGGGTAAATTTTTAAACTGGGCCGCAGCTTCAAAATTTGACATTGAAAAAGAAATTTTGACCGGGGGAAAATACGATTCCGCCAATGGGCACTTGGTAATGGAAAACAGGGG
>JAUXDD010000167.1 GCA_030618465.1 Desulfobacteraceae bacterium | reverse complement strand
AGGGCCGGCGTTGTTTCAAGTCCGAGTTTGTGCTGCAGAAGGCAGGCATTTCCCGGAAAATACATGTCCGGGCTCAATGTGCCGAAAATGATCAGATCAAGATCTTCCGGTGTCCACCCCGCCCGCTGAAGGGCGATTTTTGTTGCCTCGTAGCCAAGATCAGTTGATCCGACTCCGCCTTCATCAGGCACCCAGTGGCGTGTTTCAATTCCGGTACGCTGACGGATCCATTCATCTGAAGTGTCCATCCATTGTGCCAGATCATTGTTTGTAATTACCCGCGGAGGCAGGTATCTGCCTGTACCTTTGATTGCCATCCGTATCATAATAAGCTCCTGTTTTTTTAATTTGAATCTATTAACATTTTAAGAGCATTGTGTAAATTGAATTTTATTTTTTTGTTTTCTTGCAAGCCAGATAAATTTTATGTAATTACAACCATTATGATGAAATCGGAGGTTGAATAGATATGTTAAAAGGATATCAGAAAAAATTTTTAAGAGGGCTTGCCCACAGCTTGAAGCCGGTTGTGATTATCGGGCAGGGCGGTCTGTCTGATACTGTGATACGGTCAGTTGATGAGGCACTGAACAGCCACGAGCTGATCAAGGTGAAGTTTAATGAGTTTAAGGAAAAAGATCAGAAAATAGATATAACGGAACGGATTGAAAAGAAAACCGGTTGTAAAATCGCCGGAATGATCGGACATACCGCTATATTCTACAGGAAGCATACGGACCCGGGAAAACGGAAAATCAACGTGCCGGAGAAGAAAGAAGAGTAGACGGGATGATTAACTGGCCACTGTCTCTTGACACTTCAGATGGGAAATGATGTGATGGTGGATCTAAAAGCGAAAATGATTACTATGGATTCAGCCAGTCTTCTCTTAAATGCATATGAAACAGAATTAAAAAAGGCATTCCCACAGGTGGTGTGGTTATTTTTGAACCTGATATGAAAGATTAACCTGAACAAGTACTCAGGAGCCTGCAATGATACCAACTGTTACACAGACAATTATAGATTTTTTTATGGGCCTTGCAATGTTTGACCGGGTGAACAGTGAGGAACTGAGGATTATTTCCAAACATATGAGTGTCCTGGAACTGGATTCAGGGGATATTGTCTTTAACGAGGGAGATGAAGGAAATTATATCTGTTTTATTGAAAAGGGTAAACTGGAAGTACTTAAAAAATCTTCAGTAACAGGATCGGATGTGGTTCTGGCGACTTTGGAGAAAGGCCAGTCAATCGGTGAGATGTCCGTTATTGATAGTTCACTGCGATCTGCAACAATAAAATCAAGCACCCAATCCACATTGTTTATTTTATCAAAGAGCGCATTTGATTTGATTATCGATAAACATTCCCGCATTGGAATAAAAATGCTCAAAGGGATTTCACGTTTACTGAGTACGAACCTGAGAGATACATCCGACCGTCTGGCAGAGTATATTCCGCATATCGATTAACAGTGCCCGGATAATAAGACCTCAATTGAGGTAAGAGAAAAGTATATTGGATGCGGGCTATGTGTGAAAACCTATCCGGCAGATGCGGTTACCCTTCTTCAAAAGAATAAGCGGGATCTGGTGCTGTCTGTGAGTAAAAAAAATCAATCGCCAATCAATTTTTCCACTTCAGAGCATTAGAAAAAATTTCGTCCACAACGCCTCGAAACCGGTCCGCCTTTTTAACTTTTTTGATTTTTTTATAAATCATCTGGCTGTTTTCAAATGACCATGAAAAGTAAAACCAGTATCCTTTCATTTTATCCATAATATGAGATGGGCCGTTTAGAACCTGGCGGTACCTGTAAAAAAGTTCATCGTGAAATTTTTTAAAAATTGTAATTTTATCAGGAATCGTATCTTCACCTTTCCTTAATATAGCCGGCAGAAACGGATTGGCCACCGCCCACCTGCCGAGCATCCACCGGTCAACAGAAAAAAATCTGCCTGACAGGGCACGAAATGTTTCAACATTTTTAATGTCGCCATTATAAACAACAGGATGGTTGGAATTCCGGAGGCATTTTTCAAAGATATCCAGGTCTGGTTCCCCGTCATATTTCTGGATGCCGATTCTCGGGTGAATGATTATTTCTGAAAGGGGATATTGATTGAAAACAGGAATCAGATCGAAAATATCAGTGTTTGTTTTCCAGCCTGTACGTGCTTTGATGGTAAGTCTGCACGGGATATGGGGAATCACTTTATCCAGAAAGTCTTTGATCTCATCCGTATATGGCAACATACCCGAACCGCGTTTTTTCTTTGCCACAATGGGAAACGGGCAGCCCAGGTTCCAGTTTACGGTTTCATAGCCCATGTCAAAAATGACATGGGCAAGTTTTATAAATCCGTCCGGGTCATTGCTCAGAATCTGGGGGATGATGGGCATGCCGGAATTGTTTTCAGGAAGGATATCCTTTATGTGAGATTTGTTTATCCGTTTTGCCTGTACGGTTGAGATAAAAGGTGCGACAGCAAGATCAAATCCACTGAAAAATTCAGCATAAAGATTCCTGTAAAGTGCGTTTGTAAAACCCCGTATCGGGGCAAAATAGAGTTTGATATTTTTCATATACCATATATTGTACGCTATAGCGTACGAAAAATAAACTTAAATGGAGTACGATTTCAAATACTTTTTAAAGAGGTGTAAGCATGACCGAAAAACGATTTAAAGACAAAGTTGTTTTAGTAACCGGTGCCGCTTCCGGGATTGGGAAGGCCACCGCCCTGCGTTTTGCTGAAGAAGGCGCAGCATTAATGATATGTGATGTGAATGAATCCGGGTTAAAAGACGTGGCTGCTCTGCTGGATGCGCAAGGCACTGAAAATATTTTTTTTGCATTTGATGTTTCTGATCCTGAAGCGTGCCGGGCATCGGTGGAACAAACCGTGGACACCTATGGTAAACTGGATGTACTTTGTAATATTGCAGGGTATGCCCGGTTAAAACACCTGACAGAGATCACCGATACTGATTGGCAAAAAATGTTGGGTGTAAATTTATCCGGTGTTTTTTACATGAGCAGGGATGCCATGCCGCACCTGATAAAAACAAAAGGCAGTATTGTGAATATGGCATCCACGGCATCCGTGGTGGGTCAGGCCTATAATGCCATGTATTGTGCCACCAAAGGGGGCGTGATGATGCTGTCCAAGTCCATGGCTGTTGAATTCGCCAAACAGGGCATCCGTGTCAATGCCATTTGCCCCGGGGCGGTTAACACGCCGTTGACTGAACAATTTTCAATACCGGATGGTGCTGATATGGACCTGATAGGCAAATTATTTCCATTGATCGATGCGGCCCAGCCCGAGGAAATTGCAGCGGCTGTGATTTATCTGGCGTCATCAGATGCCCGTTTTATTACCGGTGAAGCACTGGTAATAGACGGTGCCCAGACAGCTTGCTAAGGGAAGGCACGGATGATACGGATTAAGTGGATCTAAATGGCCCGGGGAATACAGCCCTCTTTTGTCATCATCCATTGCCAGCATTACCCATTGACAGATTTTTTAAAACAATGCTATTAAAACATTAAGGATCACGATCGGAGTGCAGGTTTTAATCAAACCGCATACTGTTTTTTGTTAAGGGTTATTAAAGGGGGGTACAATGTCAAAAGGAAGAGATACAAAGAAAGACGTCAAGAAAAAGCCAGCCAGGACTTCAAAGGAAAAGAAAAGAGAAAAACAGGAAAAAAAGAAGAGCGCATAATAGGCCGGCATAATGAGAAAGGCAAATAATTTATTAATAACTTAATGGTGAAAATATGGTGAAAACATTTGATGGTAAAAAGACAGTAAAATTAGGCACTGAAAAGAGTCCCGCTGCTGTAAATGTACAAACAGAAGAAAGAATGAAAGAATTACGATCAGTATTTGAAGAAAACGGTTGGGAATATACAATTGAATTGGAACCAGATAAACCTGAGGATATTACAGATTTAGAAATATTGTTGAATCCACAAAAAACAAAGATTGCCGAAAAAAAAGTGGGCCGCAATGAATCCTGCCCATGTGGAAGCGGTAAAAAGTATAAAAAATGCTGTGGTAAATAAGGCTTTTTTATTCACTGCAAAGGAGCTTTTAAATGAAGAAAAAGCTGGCAGTACTTGTGACTCTCGTTGTTGGTGTTGTTTTGGTGACATATTATTTTCACGGGAAAAAGACCGAAGCCTGTTACCATCAGGGGCTTGCCATGGTAGAAGGTCAGTATCCCTTAAACATTAAAAATGTTAAATATAAAAAGGGACTTTTCAGATCAAGTGCAGTTACCCGGGTACAGATTGATTTTCCTGATACGCCTGCCGGTGATGAGAGCGCAGACAGTAAAAAAATTAAGGATATTTCATTTGACATCGAGCATGAGTTCTATCACGGCCCTTTCTTCGTGAGTGGTGTGGCCGGAAACCGGCTGGGCTTGTCAGCATCTGTCAGCCACATCCGTTTTCAGGGTGAAGTTAAAAAAATCATAGACGAATTGTTCAAAGACAGGGAACCTTTAACCCTTACATCTTTTACGGGATTTGACAGGGAAACGGACGTGAATCTTGAGATTCTACCGTTTAATTATAGGGATACTGTTGAAAAAATGAATGTTTCCAGCGAGAAGGTTGAGGGAAATGCCCATGTGAGTGCAGGCGGCAATGCGGTCACAACGGAAATTTATTGGCCCGGTATGAAAAAGGATGGAGGAGAGGAAGGCGACCTGATCATTTCAGGCGTATCAATTGTATCAGACCAGACCCGAAAAAATGGTATGCTCTGGATGGGTAAAAACAGTGTAACCTTAAAAGCATTAAATATTTCTAATTCGACAAATCAAGCAATGAAGCGTTTTGAACTTGGGAATATGGAAATTATAGCTGAAGTATATGGTGAAAATGATCTGGTAAATTTAAAAACAGCTTTTTCTTTTGAAAATATGGGTATTGACAACAGCACTTACGGTCCTGGAACGTTGATCATACTTTTACGCAATCTGGAAGAAGAAACCATAATAAAACTGGCTGGCCTTAGAAAAGAAATTCAGAAACTGCAGGCGGCGTCCGGACCGGATGCAACTCAAGATGTATCCATGATGTATTATTCAAAAACAATGGAGCTTCTGCCACAATTTATGGCAAAGGGGCCGATGCTTGAGATTAAGGATTTGAATTTTAAGGCACCGGCCGGAACCTTAAAAGGCGATGCCACTGCTGTTGTGGACGCGAGTCGCCCGGAACTGCTTGCAAATCCACTTACAATGCTGTCTGCCCTGAAAGTAAACGTCAACCTTGATGTCCCCTTGGAATTTATAGAAAATACACTGATTGCACCTCAGGTTCAGGCCCTTGCCGAGGGGGGAATGGTGACAATAGAAAATAATATGGCCCTGTTAAGAGCAGAGTTTGCCAATAATCAGATATCGTTCAATGGTGTGCCGTTACCGTTAACATTCTGAAGAAGAGATCACTGCCTGGATTAACGAAAACGTCGATTTTTCTCAGTTTAAAAACCAAATGCAGGCAATGAAACCCATTATGCAGCATTTCAAAAATCCTTTGATATTAGTGGAAATAACATTCGAACCCTTGATCTCATTCCTGGTTCGTGAGATCAAAACCATTTTATCTGCGCCGATCAATGACGCTGCTTTTTTCAGGCGTTCAAGATCACCTTTCCCCGGTGTTGAAGTAAGTTTGATTTCCACTGCCCACAGGTAGTTATTCACTTTCAGGACCAGATCGATTTCATAGCCGTCACTGCTCCGAAAATAAAAAGCCTCATGAGGGATATCATTTAATACCAGAAAAATCAGTATCTGCTCAATAATCCAACCCTCCCAGCTTAAGCCTACCCATGGCTGATCAAGCAGCTCATTGAAACTCTTGACCCCCATGAGTGTATGGAGCAGCCCGGTATCCCGCCAGTAAACCTTTGGACTTTTAACAATTCTTTTTTTTATATTTACAAAATACGGCTGGAGTTTTCTTATAAGATACGACTGCTCCAGGAAATCAAGGTATGAGTTTGCCGTATGATAGGATAATCCCATACTTTTCCCTATCTGGCTTGCATTCCATTGGGTCCCGCTGCTTACAGCGAGCATTTTGAATAATCTCTGTGTAACCTGTGGCGTTGCAGGAAGGCCCCATAATGGAAGGTCTCTCATGGCCAGCAGGTCAAGATAGTTTCTCTGCCAGACAAAGAACTGATCTTTTTTTAATATGCCGCCATCCGGGAATCCACCCATCAGCCAGAGGTTATCCAGTCCTTTGCTCTCTACTTCCGGTATAGAAAAAGGGGAAAGTTCACAAATTGCAATTCGACCGGTAAGAAATTCCGAAACCTGTTTCATCAGGCCCGGGGAAACAGAACCCAGGATAAGGAATCGTCCGTTTTGTTTTCGTCTGCGATCAATTTCGTTTCTCACACGCGGGAAAATTTCCGGATAGTTCTGTGCTTCATCAAGAATCAACGGTTTTTTTCTTTGAATAACGTCATCCCATTGCAGATCAAGACGCAGTTTATCCTGCTCAATTTCAAGGTCGTAATATTCTTTTGAAATGGCTTTTGCCAGTGTGGTTTTCCCTGACTGCCTTGGTCCTAACACTGCAACAGCAGGGAATTGTTTCAAGCGTGAGGCAATAATCTGTTTTAGTTTTCGAGTAAGCATATTTACATTATAGAATATGAATTCTAAATTGCAAGAAAAATATATTATCTATGAGGGTGACTGTACTTTGATCAACTGTCTGGCATATTTTGACCTGAATCTTCTATAAATATTTATTTATAATGGTTGCAACTTTCATTTAAAATTAGTAATTTTTGTCGAATTTGAAAAACGCTATAAATTTGGAGTTAATAATAAAAATTGTCGGACAAAAAAGAAGAAACAACACAAAAAACCACATACCCTCAACCAAAGCG
>JAUXDD010000063.1 GCA_030618465.1 Desulfobacteraceae bacterium | reverse complement strand
AATGCCCGAAAACCTTTATTAACTGAAGATCTTTCTTGTGCAAATAAGTCCGGTTAATCCTGTGCATAAAAGAAAGAAAGCCGCAGGAACAGGAACTGCAACACTATCGGGTCGAACAATAAAGTCGGTTATCGTAAAACTCTCATTTGTTTTGTAATCGGAATAGTTTAATGCATTGTTCCATGCAGTAACATTTGCATGGCTATCACCATCAACTCCACCCTTGGCGTAAAAGGCACCATAAACAGGTGCTCTATCTGTAACTATTGTATAGATTGCAGTAGGACCACCGAAATCAAATTTGATTCCATATATCGGATTTGGCATGTTTGGATTACTTCCGCCTGCTGCCCACTCCCGAGGAGGAAATTCAATGCCAGTATCCGTGCCGTCATAAATATTAAAGGTATCAGAATCAGAAATTTCGAGAATGAAATGTGAAACGTCCTTACGGCCAACATCAACGGTGTACTGATAAGTCCAGCTCCCATCATTATTTTCCGTGATATTCCAGCTCAAAACGAAACCGCCGTTATCCCAGCTTTCTGTCGCCTCAATACCTTCACTTATGGGGCTGGTACGGGATCCTGTTAATTCGCCGGAAGCATCAGTATTCCATATTGGTGCTGCGTTGGCGGTTATGGAATAAAACATAATTAATACACCTGTAATTACAGGTATTACCTTTTTTAGCTTAAGCGCGAAACAAAACATCTGCTTACTCTCCTTTCCATGTAAACGCATGATATTAAAATATCTTTCACTAAATTGATCGCCATTATTAATAGTAAACAGCAACTATTATGCCAAAATCGAATATTATAGCTAACTATATGTATTTATTTGGTTATGATAGGATTGGGTTTGACGGGGATGTGTGAGAGCGGGAGCTTTCAGTCCCACCCAAAAAACAGGGGTTAGGCATATTACCATATTAAAACAGTGGCATAAGGTATGGGAGGTTTTCCCATCCATCCTGATGTGAGGTGATGTCGGTGACTTTCGGATGGTGTGAGAGGTGTGGGGGCATTATGTAAATGCATTGCCCTCTGTCCATTTTGCCGTTCCTGCTGTATTGCTTAATGCCGGATTTAAATAATTTGTATCTACAAATGCTTCCCATTCCTCTTTGGTCGGAAGTCTCCAGTCACTCGCAGACGATCCGTCTGTAAGGCCGCATGTGCCGCTTGCAAGAACGGCTGCCGCGTCCTTTGCAGTTTGCCAGTTTGCCTTACCGTCCACATCTGTTTCAGCCAGTTCACTGCAGCTTGCATCTTTAAGCCATATCAGGCCACTTTCGTTATCTTTTACGGTGCCATCACTCATGTCTGAAAATCTGCATCCCTCATCCACTTCTCCGTTACAATTATTATCAATGCCATCGCATATCTCATCCACACCAGGATGTATTCTCGGATCTGAATTGTCACAATCGTCCACAGTATAGCCATCACCGTCAGTATCCCCTTTCCTTATTGTCATCAGAAGGTCACAATCATCTGTTGCATCGGCAATAATTGAAATATCGTCAACTTTTTCAAGGACTGCAGTATATGTGAAAGACAGACCTCCAATTACCGGGACACTTACCAGATCCTCTACGGTAATTGTAAGCGTGTCGTCCTGAAGCATAAACGTGCCGTCTAAATGGATCAGTTCATAAAATTCATTATATTTAAAAAAATTGCTGATAAATATTTTGTCACCATCAATGCTTAAAGTGAGTACTCCATTAGAACAGCCATACATCCCATTATTAAATTCAGACTCTGGTTGAACATTAAATAATTCTATGAATTCGGAAGCTTCTGTTCCCAGAATATCCAGAAAAGAATTATATGACTGAAGATCATTAATTACAGGGAATTCGACAACAGTAATAATATTAAATGCCTCATTTTCCAAAGTTTCAGAAACAAGTTTCCACAAACCATCAATGTCATGACTAACAACGTTTAAATTTCCTGAAAATGTGCCATCCCCATATCCGGCAGTAGTGATTGTCCCTGTAAGGATGCCTGATGAAACAGAACCGGTGAAATTCAAAACAGTGCCCACAGAAAAATTCAGTGTGCAGTTTTCAGCAACTGAACCTGTTATATTTAATACATGACCAGCTATTTTCAAAATCCCGGAAATCTTACCATTGATAGTTACAATCAACGGATCAATTGCACCAATAGCCCCGTTAATATCAACTTCAACTTTATATGCACCTGCTATTTGTGAAATTTCATCACAAACACTGGCACATCCTTCATCAACTTCACCATCACAGTCGTTGTCTTTATCATCATTACATATTTCATCATCTGTCGCGCCTGCCAATGCACTACACGTATTATTACTCCATTGACCGTTCGTACAGGTCTCTATTCCAGTATTCCCCGAGCATTCTCCGACGCCACAGGTTGTGTCACGTATTTCACCATTTGTACATTCGCATCCTTCATCAACTTCACCATCACAGTCGTTGTCTTTATCACCATCACATATTTCATCATCTGTCGCGCCTGTCAGTGCATTACATGTATTATTGTTCCATTGACCGTTCGTACAGGTCTCTATCCCCGTGTTTCCCGAGCATTCTCCAACGCCACAGGTTGTATCCCGTGTTTCACCATTTGAACATTCGCATCCTTCATCAACTTCACCATCACAGTCGTTGTCTTTATCACCATCACATATTTCTGCCGCATCAGGATTTATAGAGCTGTCATTGTCATTACAGTCTGTATTGTCTTCTACATATCCATCCGGCTGAGATTCAGCTTGTATTGAATCAGCCTGATTACCATAATCATCTCCGTCAAAATCCCTGTACCATGTCGTTTCTCCGGGTGGGGTTTCACCACCACCACCGCCGCCACCAGAAGCAACGATAGCAATTGTTCCAATAATAAACATACATATCAAAAAAAAGTTCCTCAAAATTATCAATGAACGTTTTTGTTTTTGCATATAAATTTCTCCTTTAATAAATTAGAACTGTTTTATGGCAAACAACTTATTTGAAAAATTACGATTATATGATTTATTAATTTTAATCTCAATTGAGGCTAAAAGGGCTAAAAATATTGTGATTGGTTCAATGCCTCGTCATCTGTGTCCCATGTTGCTCTCAATTCCCCTGTTCATACTGCCCGAAACATATCCCTCCAGGTCAAGGGCAATATGGGAATATCCTATTTCCCGAAATTTATTGATGATTGTATTTTTAACGGTGCCGGCGATGATTTTCTTATAATCATCGGGATTGATCTCTATTCTCGCAACATTTCCATGGTGCCGCACCCGGCAGGTTTTAAAACCAAGATCAGACAGCACATTTTCCGCCTCATCGATCATATTAAGGGCTTTTTCAGTAATAGGCGTCCCATAGGGGATGCGTGTGGCAAGGCAGGCCATTGCAGGTTTGTCCCAGGTGGAAAGTCCCATCTCTTTTGAAAATTGACGGATATCGCTTTTGGTCAGTTTTGCATCAAGAAGAGGCGATGCGATCCCCAGTTCCTTAATCGCTGCAAAACCCGGCCGGTAATCGGACAGGTCGTCCATATTCATGCCGTTGGCAGTCGTTGTAATCCCGTGTCGGGAAGCTTCTTTTATGAAATTTTCAAAAAGATATTTTTTGCATATATAGCACCGATTTTCCGGGTTTGATACAAACGCCGGGAGTTTCAATTCATCGGATTGCAGGATAATATGCTTCACACCCAGCTGCCTGGCAGTTTCAGCAGCATCGTTTTTTTCACGGGAAGGCTGCACCGGGGAATCAGCCGTAATCGCAATCACATTATTTTTTAAAACATACCGTGCCATTGCAAGAAGATATGAGCTGTCAACACCACCGGAAAGCGCAACTGCCAGTGATCCGGATTGCTTCAGGATTGAGATGAGGGCTTCTTTTTTTGCATTCATTTTTAATATTTATCGGCTAACCGGAATTCCTTTCGCCAGGTGAACAGGGGCGAAAATACATAAATGACGAGGACACTAAAAACAAAATATCCCAGGTAGGGCGTAAAGGCGAAAACAAGGACAAGTGCTGCATTGATTCGCGCAAACAGGGGATGAGTATCCATATAACGTCCCATGTGCAGGTATTTAATCGGGTATATATTCATGATAAGGGCGGTTACGCACATCATTCCGCAACAGAAAAAAGCCATGTAAGGCATCAGGGGTGATTCTGCCTTTGCAAACTGGGAAAATATGACAAGGGGTGATACCGTCAGGAGTGCTGCCGCCGGTGTGGGTATTCCTTTGAAAATACCGGGAATGGGAGCCCTGTCCAGTGTAAAATAGACGAGGCGGGCAATGCCGGCAAAGGCATAAAATCCTGCTATGTACCGGATAATGATCAGCGGTATGAAATGATCTGAAAAATCGGTCAGGATGATATAAAAAATCCATGCCGGGGCAATGCAGAAGCTCACGGAGTCGGCAATATCATCCATGATTCCCCCGAAACTGATATTGAACCTGTTGTTCTGTTCGGGGACGGGTTCTGTAAGGCCAAGTTTCCGTGCCATTGCCCCGTCCAGTTTGTCAAAAATAACGCTTCCTATTAGAATAAGCAGGGCTTCCTTCATTCTCCCCTGGTAAGCAAAAAAAACAGCCAGAAGTCCCATGATGGCATTCATTGTTGTAAGGGCATTGGGGAAAAATGACAGGATACGTCTGCGGAGTATAACATTTTCCATGCAGAGTTCGTCAAGGCACATGGAACCGTATCTCCGGCAAAATCCTGCAATAGAGCCGAAATTGATGATCAAAAATATGATTTCGATGATGAACAGGTAGCGTAAGGATATGCTTGTAGGCCATGACAGAAGGGTATAAAAAGGGGATGATGATTCAACCGGTATATGAAACGCATAGGCATATAAGAGAGCACCAAGGGGTGCGGCAACAATTGTTCGGAGCCGGGTCAGCTCCCTGAGTTCAGGTTCCTGTTCCTTTCGTATGGCAAAACTGCGCATGAAATGGGCAAAGTTGTCCCGTATCAGGACAGTGATGCATAACATTAAAACAAAAATGGCATGAAGCAGCTCAATTTTTGTGTAACCGTCATTCAGCAGGCTGATTCGCCACATGGTGCCGGCGGCAATTAACGGGAAGATGATGGAATAGACGATTTTATCCATCACCCTGTCAGCCAGTTGCGCTATTTTGCTGCCTGGAATAAAACGGGCGGCAAACCACCCGTCAATCAAGTCAAATCCCATGGATGCCAGCAAAAAAGTCATTCCCAGCAAATACCAGAACGGGTTTTGCGTCCACATGACGGCAATGGCGCAGATCATTGCCGCAGAAACAAGCGGCGGTCGACCATATACCAGGAGCATGGTCATATTTTTTGAAACAGGCTGTCTGTTTTTCATAAGCACTGAAGAAGATTTCTATCATTTTTAAAACCCCCCTCGATCCCCATTTCAAAGGGGGAGGTTTTGCTCCTCTCTTTCGTAAATGGGGCTGGGTGGGATTTAACGGCGTTCATAAAAATGGATCTTTTTAAGAATATTTTTGCTTTTAATTACAATTTTAATTAAGGTAAACCTGTGTAGATATCATAAAGCATATACCACATGGAGTCCAGCTATTAAAGAAAAAGGATTTTATCATAGCATAACAGCTTAATATCTCAACAGCGGCACGGATATTTACTTCTCCGAATACAAGGAGGTTAATCATGATACATGAATTTGAAGCCCTTGTGGTGGGCGCCGGCGGCGCCGGGTTGTATGCTGCCCTGGAGGCCGGCAAAAAAGCGAAAACAGCGGTTTTGTCAAAAGTATATGCCATTCGGAGTCATACCGGTGCCGCCCAGGGGGGAATCAGCGCGGCACTGGGCAATGTGGAAGAAGACAGGGCTGAATGGCACGCATTTGATACGGTAAAGGGCGGAGACTACCTGGTGGACCAGGGGGCAGCGCAGATACTGGCGGAAGAAGCCATTCAGGCGGTATATGATCTTGAAAACCGGGGACTGCCATTTAACCGGACGCCTGAGGGCCGGATCGACCAGCGCCGGTTTGGCGGACATACGAAAAACATGGGGGAGGCGCCGGTTCGCAGGGCCTGTTATGCTGCAGACCGAACCGGCCATATGATCCTGCAGACCCTTTTCCAGCAGTGCATTAAAAACAATGTGACCTTTTATGATGAGTTCCACATCCTGGATATCATACTGGAAGGGAAAAAATGCGGTGGTGTGGTGACCATTGAGCTTTCCACGGGTGAGATTCATATTTTTAAGGCAAAAGCCGTTCTCTTTGCCACCGGCGGATTCGGGCGGATGTTTAAAACTACTTCCAATGCCTATGCCAACACGGGTGACGGGCCTGCGATCCTGGCAAGAAAGGGAGTTCCTCTTGCGGACATGGAATTTTTCCAGTTTCATCCCACGGGCATAAAAGGCATGGGCATCCTTATTTCAGAAGCAGTGCGGGGAGAAGGCGGCATCCTGTACAATAATAAACAGGAACGGTTTATGGAAAGATATGCTCCCACATTGCTGGACCTGGCCCCGAGGGATATGGTTTCCCGGGCCATTATGACGGAAATCAAGGCGGGTAAGGGTATCCGGGGGGATAGACGAATTGACGATTATGTTTACCTGGATGCGACTCATATCGGTAAAGATGTGATCCAGGCCAAGCTTCCGGATATAACTGATTTTTGTAAAACCTACCTGGGAATTGATCCGGCCGAAGAGCCCATTCCTGTGCAGCCTACCGCCCACTACGGTATGGGCGGAATCCCCACGGATATTCACGGCCGGGTGGAAGCTGATGAAAACGGGAATTTTTATGAGGGCCTCTATGCAGCCGGCGAATGTGCCTGTGTGTCGGTGCATGGTGCCAACCGCCTGGGGACCAACAGCCTGTTGGACCTTGTTGTTTTTGGCAGGCGGGCAGGTATCCATATGATGGATTTTGTCAGTCAGGCCGATTGGTTTCAGGTGAACGCATCGGCAGCAGAAACGGCTGAAAGACAGATTGCCGTATTGACGGACGGGAAAAAGGGCCCCCATGGGGAGCAGATCCGTGAGGACATGCAGGTCACCATGATGGAAAATGTGGGTGTCTATCGGAATGAAACCGATATGGAAAAAGCAGTTGATGCGGTGAGGGGGCTTCGACAACAATTTGACGAGGTGCGGGTGCAGGGTACCGGCCGGGCTTATAACACGGATCTTCTGGAATTACTGGAGTTAAAAAATCTTCTGGACCTGTCTCTCATCACTGCCGTATCAGCGAAGAATCGAAAAGAAAGCCGGGGGGCACACGCCCGGGAGGATTTTCCGGAAAGGGATGATGAAAACTGGCTGAAGCATACCCTGGCCTGGCTGGATCAGGATACGGTTGAAATCGGGTACAAACCGGTGGATACATCCATCTGGGTGCCCAAACCCAGGATCTACTGACCCGCATTTCTCATGAATTTCACAGGGACAGATTCAGGAAGATGAGAATTCGGGAAAAGGAGTGAATCATGAAAATTACTTTAAAAATAAAACGGTTTAACCCGGAAAATCAGACCGGGCCATTTTTTCAGGAATATGATGTGGATGTGGTGCCAACCGATCGGGTGCTGGATGCCCTGATGCATATAAAGGGATACCAGGATGGCACCCTGGCATTCAGAAAAAGCTGTGCCCATGGCGTATGCGGGTCTGATGCCATGCGAATCAACGGGAAAGACCGGCTGGCCTGCAAAACCCTGATAAAGGATGTGGTACAGAAAGAAGGAGAAATTGTGGTCATCGAACCCATTCGGTATTTCCCTGTTCAAAAGGACCTTCTTGTGGATCAGACCATGTTTTTTGAAAAATATCGTTCCGTTAAACCATATCTGATAAATGATGATCCGGTAACCGAAAAAGAACGGCTCCAGTCCCCGGAAGAGCGGAAAAGGTTCGATGATGCCACCAATTGCATTCTGTGCGCGTCCTGTTTTTCCGCCTGTCCGGTGTTTGAGACCCAAATGGATTTCCTGGGCCCGGCGGTCATTGTCCAGGCCAGCCGTTTTTTAGACGACAGCCGGGACAGGGGTTTTGAAGCACGACTGCCGGTTCTTGACCAGCCCCATGGGGTCTGGTCCTGTGAAAATCATTTTGAATGCACCCGGGCCTGTCCGCGCAGCATAAAAATCACCAAACTGATCAACCAGACCAAACGGAGAATCGAAAAAAAGTGAAGCCACCGGTATCGTTTTACTATCATATGCCGGTCAACACGATGGATGAAGTTGTTTAAAAAATATTGACAGGATATTTCACCGTATACTATACACATGCCATGAAAGAAGAAGAAATAACAGAAAATGATTTGTGCGAGATTTGCAGGAAAAAACTGTATCCCATGGAAGATGGATACAAAAAGTGCCCCGAGTGTGGCAACCGATACTGCTGTTCCTGTTTTGAAGAACATATCGCTGCAGGAGACCTGACCTGCCCCAATTGCGGGGGCGGTCCAGGAAAATGATGAAATGGTGAGCCATGGTGTGAACCCCTGGGTATTGGTAATACCACCTGCTCATTCTCTCCGGTACTCCGTTTTCCTCCTTGCCGATAAGGCCTGTCCTCTTTAGTCTATCACAGAAACCAAGGTCAGAGTTCAGCAGGCTTTGCCTTCTGAACAGAACACTTGCTGCAACCAGGCCTGGTATTTATTCACGGGGGTACTTCATGTCGTTAACTTAAGGAATTCTGTCAATCATAAAATCCCCCTCGATCCCCCTTTTCAAAGGGGGAAGTTTGATGAACTCGTAAAGAGTCCGATTTCCCCACCCCCGGCGGGAGGGGATTAAGGGGCGGGGGATATAATAGACTGGAATTCCATTTTATTCACCCTCACCCCGGCCCTCTCCCGTCAAGGGAGAGGGAGATTTTCGATTTTTTACGAAACCATCAGGTTTTGCTCCTCCCTTTTACGAAAGGGGGAAGTTTTGCTCCCCCCTTTGTAAAGGGGGCCGGGGGGGATTTAGCAGTCTTCAAAATAATAAATAAACCAAAAATTTCATATTGTTTTTCTTAAGCTGATATCATTTCTGGAAAAAAGGGCATGATGGCCTGAGGTAATGATATTGATTTAACAGTCATCTTTTTATATGATCTTAACACTGAATAAATACAAAAAAAACGAATACCAACAATCTTTCGGGATATGCAAAGGAGGATACCATGGACGAACTGAAAGACTATAGCGGGCCTTTTAAGCGGGATATCAAATACGAAGATTTTTCTAAGGAGACGCTGGCAAAACTGCTGATGGCGTATTGTAAGGAGATTCTGACAATCGACTCCTACTGGCATGAGCAGATGCAGAAAAGAGCAGGGGAAGAGGCCGCGCGTGAGTGCCTGATCCAGAACTGGTGCCGTATCGGCAAACATGAGATGAAGTGGACCATGGATGCGCTCAATATCCCGGGCAACGATGTGGAGACATATGTTAAAGCCAACCAGTTTGTTCCTTCATTTGCCCAGGGGATTTATGATTATGACTGGGACCTCAAAAACAAAGATCATGCCATTCTCACCGTTAATCATTGCCCGGCATTTACCAGCCTGAAAGACAAGCCGGAAAAACTGAACTGGGTTTGCCGGGAATTGGAAGATACGGCCATCAAGGCCTACGCAGTTGCGATCAATCCTGCTATTCAGGTAAGACAGTTAAAAACGGGTGTTACCGGAGAACCCAATGAAATTGCCTGCAAATGGGAATTTATAACGGAATAGATATTTATTCCTGGTCGATATAATAGGTACTCCGGGAAGGATTTGCATCTATACTGACCCGGCAGTTGTTCAAAATTGACTGCATGGCTTCCAGGTACCTGAGGTTTTTTGTTATCTCAGGTTGCTGGTTGTATTCATGCAATAAATTGTCAAAAGATTGTACACGGGCGTTGGCATCGCTAAGGACTTCTTTTGCATGGGCTTCGGCCTCTGAAATAATGGCCCCGGCCTCCCCCCTTGCTTTTGGAAGTATGGAATTGGAAATCCCTTCAGCATCTTTAATGATTTTCTGTTTTTTTACCCTGGCAGTAGAAACTCCATTGAATGCCGTTGTTATCTCCTTTGGCGGTAAAATATCAGTCAGTTCAACGGAAATCACCCTGACCCCTGTTTTTAAATCATCCAGTGTTTTCTGCAGACTATCTTTTATCAATGTCCTCAGGAGCGATTTCCCCTTTGTTATTGAATCATCAACAGTGGTTTTTGCCAGTTCCCGGCTCACACACATCTGTCCGGCTGACTGGATAATGGGTTTTATATCCCGGATGTTTAATAAATATTCCGGGAGGCTTTTAATGTCGTAACTAATCAGGGCGCGGGTCTGAATCAGATTTTCATCTCCTGTATACACTTCCATGAGATCGTCGCCCCGCTCGTATATGGGGATGGTCTGTACGTTGCTCACATGGACTTTCACCGGTTTTTCCATTGGCGCGGGAAGACAATAATGCATGCCGGATTCATACACTTCATCCACAACCTTGCCGAATCTGAGTATGAGTGCATGCTGACCACTCTGAAGAGAATACAGACCGCTGGCACAATAGGCTGCCGGAGTGAGAAACAAAAGAACCAGGGCGGCCAATCTGATTTTATTATTTTTCATTGTTCTTAGCCCCGGAAAAGAAAGTGTCCAGCACAGGTGATTCTTCGTCAAGAATAATCACGGTTTTTTTGTTAAACATTTTTTCGTAAGATTCCAGTGACCGGATGAAACTGTAAAATGGTTGGTTTTTCTGATAGGCTTCCCCGTATATTTTCATCGCCTCGGCTTCGGCCTGTCCCTTAATAACAGCAGCCTTGTTTTTTGCTTCAGCAATGATAATCCTGGACGTCATGTTGGCTTCGGCTTTAATCTTCTGGGCTTTTTCTTCACCTTCAGCAATGTACTTAGTGGCAATACGTTTCCTTTCCGCACGCATTCGCTCAAAGACAGCATACCTGTTTTCATCAGGAAACATAATCCGTTTGATAAATACCTGCTTCACCTCAACGCCCATGTTTTTTGCGTCCGTTTTCATGAGGGCCGTCAGTTCCCCGTTCATTTGTTCGAACTTGATTTTTTTCGGATTTATATTAACGAGGTCTGATAATTCTATATGGCCCAGCAATAATCCGGTATGAGACGAGAGAAGATCAGTGAGCCTGATCTCCAGCCCTTTTTTATCCCGGACGGTTTTCATAAAAAGAACGGGATCGGTAATCCTGTAGCAGATGGCGTTTTCCATAATCAGGTTTTTTTTATCTGCTGTCAGAAATTCGGATGGTCTTGGCTGAAGGATGAGCAATCGCCGGTCAAATTTTTCCATTCTGTGAAACGGGTAGGGCAGTTTGAGATAAATCCCCGGTTCGGTAATTATTTTTACCGGCTTCCCGAAACTCATCAGCACGGCTGTTTCACTCTGCATGACAACAGATGTGCATGACACATAAAAAAGCAATAGGATTACAATTATAACCGAAAATATAAGGGGGCTCTTTTTCATTTTTTCCCTTCCCTGTCTTTTTTTGCGGGTGTATACGGAATATCAGACGTATAAACTCTCCGGTTGGCTTTTCCGGGTAAAATATAAACCGTCTTGTCTTTATATACTTTTTCCACTGTTTCCCACCACAGGCGAATTTTATGAACAACATCGTATTGATCGAAACTCCGGTGTTTTAAACTGAAATTTACTGCCTCGCCTTTTGCAACAAGCACTTTTTCCAGGGCATATGCATTTGCTTTTAACAGCATTGCTTCGGCCTCTCCCTTTGAACGGGGCAACTGGTTGTTGGCATATGCATTGGCCAGGTGAATAATCTTGTCTTTTGTTTCCCGGGCTGAAGAAACAGCCCGATACTGCCGGATCACATCAAGGGGCGGATGCGCTTCCTGCATATACACATTTTTAATGTCTACACCCAGCGGCAGCCCTTCAACTGCTTTTTTCATTTTAAAAAACAACTCTTCCTGAACTTTATTCCGTGCTGATGTCAGCAGCATGTCAAGGGAATAATGGCCTATGGTGGAATGAATTTTATGGGTGAACAAACTTCTCAGTGTTTCATGGGCATCCTGGCAGTTCAGGGCATACGTCACCGGGTCTGTGATGCGATAGTAGCAGAGAAAATTTACATCAGCGAAATTTTCGTCACCCGTGAGCGTCATTGCCTCTTCCGGTACTTTCACATATTTTCCCCCTTTATGGGTATATTCCCATAAATATACTTCCGGCTCTACACCGGTAAAATTGATATCCGTCCTGAAACCGCTTTCCAGTCGGGCCAGGACGCCTGTATCAACACGGATTACACCGCCAAAGGGGGCGGGGAAATGATAATGGGGACCGGGCAAGTTCTGTTCCACTACTTTTCCGAACAGCAGTTCCACGCCGGTCTGACAGGGCTGAACCTTATAAAATCCGGTTCCCGCATACAGCAGCAGGATTAAAATAATATTCAGCCATATGACCTGTCTTTTTTTGCCACTCAGGAGATCAACCGGAAAATACAGTTTTTTGGTTACCATTGCGTATAACCGGGCAATTCTTTCCCGGAGTTTACGGATACCTGCAAAAAATGATTCCGGAAAAATAAATGAAAACCTGGAAAAAAATGTAAGTTTAAATTTAAACAATTGGAGTGCATTCAAGAAAAGCCTGGCGCCGATATAAAAAACAATAAACCCGATACCAAGAGCCATTGCCCGTTCAATATGGATGCTGAAATATCCCAGCAGGAGTGTGATCCAGACACCGAATGTGGTTAAAAAATCAGAAAAAGTATGGTCCCCCTCTGCGCTGAAGGCAATGGAGTCATATGTTTTACCGATCTTTTTTTTGTACAGTGACATTTTGAATGTAATGCCAATGACAACGGAGATGCCGGCAAAAGCAATAACCAGCGGGATACCGGGAGTCAATAGAAATATGCCGGGTGCATCTGTTAAAAACTGCCAGATCATTCTCAAACTGCCCGCCATCAGCAAAGATGATATTAACAGCGCTGTGAAGGCTTCCGCTTTTTTGGCCCACTTACTGTCAGAAAAACTGTAGTTTACAATTATTGAAATTAATACGGTCAGGCTGACTGCAAGGTCCCCGCCTGAATGAAGCGCATCTGCCAGAAGCACGGCGCTGCCCGATATCTTTGCCAGAACATATTTAAATAAAATCAGAAAAAGATCGACACCAATGGCAATAAACGATGCCTTCATGAGCGCCCTGAATCGTGGTATGTCCAATTCGGGCAAGTCTGGTTCGGATAGATTTACGGTACTGGCTGCGGATTGAGACGGGTCAGATTTTTCTGCCATATTTTTCCCCGGGGGAGTATTCAATATATGGAGTATGCAATTGACAATGTAAAACGTAAACTACTTTAATGGAAATTGTGTGTCAAGGAAGAAATGGACATCCAGGCGGGGAGGAAATTGCAGCCAGCGGATAAATAAGCAGTTGAATATAAAATTTCAGCCTTTCCATAACTTTTTACGGCGTATGGGATAATCAGTATATTTAACAGGTGATATATAGCAAAAAATATGGTATTGAATTTCCAGGATGATTTGGAGTAAGGTGTATTTTGCAACTGGATTTAGCAAAATCTCAATAAGGCGGTGGAGGTATTACAATAACGCAAGGAGTCAGGCATGATCACATCATCCGTTTTCGGGGGATTCGATCCCCTTGATCCGAAAACAATTCCCGGGATATTCGCAAAAAATATTTATGCCGAACCTGTTGAGATCGATGCGCCCGTAACAACAGTCTGGGAGATTATGACCGGTTTTGATCTCTATCCCGAGTGGAATCCGATGAACCGGTTTTTCAAGCTCGATTCAAAGGCGGAACCCAACCATACCGTCACCTTTGGCCCGTCGTGGGGCCCTTATGATCGGGCGGAAGGAGAGCCGCTCCCCGGTCCTGACTTTACGCAGCGGGAAACACTCACCATATGGGAAGAAAACTGCTGTCTTGCCTATTCGGCACTTTCACGGCTGAACAATGCAGAACGCGTTCAGTACATATCGACCCTGGAAAACGGGAAAACCCGGTACCAGACCTATGAACGAATGAGCGGGCTTATAAGTCCTTTGATCCGGTGGAAATTTGGTTCTAAAATTATTGCCGGGTTCACGGCTAACGGTATTGCGCTAAAGAAACGTGCGGAAGCCTTTGCCGGTGGATAGAACCTCAATTGAGGTATAACATTATGAATTATGCGCTGCTTGATACACCCGTGGGGCCGGTTGCCATTGTGGGAGACGATTCCGGCCTTCGCCATATTGATTTTCGGAACGGGCAGAGACCGCTGAAAATCGAAAAGGACTGGAAAAGAGATGACACGGTTCTCAAACCGGCTCTTGACCAGTTAACCGCATATTTTGCCGGAGAACTCCGGCGGTTTGATTTGCCCCTGGCCCCCGAAGGGACACTGTTTCAAAAAACGGTCTGGAAGGCTTTGCAAAAAATTCTTTACGGCAGGGTTGCCACATACAAACAGATAGCAGAAAAGATCGGTAAACCAAAGGCCGCAAGGGCAGTGGGTGGGGCTAACGGCAGAAACCCGTTGCCCATCGTCATCCCGTGTCACAGGATTATTGGTGCTGACGGCAGTCTGACCGGATTTTCCAGTGGTTTGCAAATCAAGGAACAGTTGCTGGCACTGGAGGGTGTACGTATGGATTACACTTTTAACTTTTCCATGAAAAATATGAGCAAATACGGGAAATAAGAAAATTGATTGATATGTGATTGCCTGAAAATAACGCAGGGGATTATGTGGTTTCTGCGACTGGAGCCTGTATGAATATTAAT
>JAUXDD010000190.1 GCA_030618465.1 Desulfobacteraceae bacterium | reverse complement strand
TTAAGTCAATGTCATTAACTCAGGCCAATGTTTCCAGAAATGATATCAGCTTAAGAAAAATGATATGAAATTTTTAGTTTATTCATTATCTTGAAGGCCGCTAAATCCCCCCCGGCCCCCCTTTACGAAAGGGGGGAGCAAAACTTCCCCTTGCGTAAAAGGGAGGAGTAAAACCTCCCCCTTAGAAAGGGGGGAGAAAAACTTCCCCCTTTGAAAAGGGGGATCGAGGGGGATTTTATGATTGATAGAAATCCTTAAGTTAACGAAATTAATGAAATGTAACCCTTTGAGCGCGATGTTTCCCTGCCAATTCTTGAGGGATCACAGAGACGAATTTCATAGCTTTTTTAGTCAATCCCACCGATCCCTGATGCGGCTGCAGCCGTTTTAATCAGTTGCGCATCAGGTTCAAGGATAAAACCTGCCTCAACAGCACGATCGGTCGATTCGTAAACCGCTGACACATAAGTATCGTGGTCCGGATACAGTAAAGCCAGCGTACCGGCATCAAATAAGACCGTGGTTCCAAAAAGTCTGCAAAAACTGCCTCCGCTTTGCCCCAGTCCGGAAAGCGTTGCAATCGGCACGTCCACGTAGGGCGTGCGGATCCCGCCGAGCACATTGCCGGACGCGTCAAGAACAAATTCGAAATCGTCTTCGTCAACCTCCAGACGCGGTGCAATCGGGGGTGCATCACCGCCGCGGACCCATTTATCCAGTGCCGCCATGGCGGCCTTCAGGACAAAGTGCTGCGGCCCCGAGTTAATCGGGCTTTCGCACTCGATGATCCCGGGAATCGGCGATGCTGACACCAGCACTTCTGCCACGGCAGGATCGCCCCCTTTATCGCCGGGCCCGACCATCAGGGCATACGTATCATTGTGCGCTGTGCCTGCCACTTCCCAGAGGCGAAAGCGCTGACCGTCAGGCTGACGATCGGGAAGACCGCCCAGTACAATCAGGTCAGTTTCTGTCTGGAACATCAGCACCGGAACCCGGATATCTTCACGGACCCGCACGACCCCGGGAGTATTAATCTCAGGCTCCGGTTCCTGGGACAGGCACGCGCTCCCGGAATACCGGCTGTGAATCAGAAAACCATCGTATATCTGTGCAAGCGGATCAATGGCATTAACATACGTCACGAGCCGGCTGGCTGACTGGGACTCCCCGATGGCAATCAGTTGCCCGACCTTCAGGCCACCGAGCGGGTCAATACCGTCCGGACTGCGAATCGCCTGCCCGGCCTGTGAAAAAATATCATACGAGAAACTGTCTCCCGGATGATTGAGTGATCCGTAACGATCCGGATTAAATCCTTTGAGGCTGAGGTCGCCTATTCCTGGAATCGATGTTCCCCCTCCTTCGACACCAACAAACTGCGCGGAGACACCTACCCAGGCGTATCCCCCCCGGATCAGCTCAATGTGCATGCTGGTCCAGTCGGGTGCTGCATCCAGGCCGCCACTGACATTAAGCCATTCGAGCACAACAGAGCCGTTGAAATCATCGGGATCAATCGGCCGGTACACTAAAATGCGTGTTTTATAGGATTTGCTGCCGGCAGGTTCAACACTCCAGGTCCCGTCAGATTCAAGCTCACCGGTATTTGTGTAAGCCCTCGCGGTACCGGATATAAAGTATTCCTGCTGCATATAACCGACCTCCGACAGAGGAAAGCTGGTGGAAGTAATCCAAAGATTTCCCAGGCTGTCTGATACCGGCCCATCGACCGTCGGATTGGGTACACTTACCGAGCTATTGTTGGAACCGCCTGTTCCCACAATTGCCATCAACCCGAAAACAATAACTGACCCCAGACACAAAAAACGAATAATTTGAATCATTGCAGTCTCCTTATTTTTCATTTTGATGAACTCCTAAAAAAGTCCGATTTTCCATCCCCGGCAGGGGAGGATCAAGGGACGGTAAATACTAATAATCAAGATCCTCTTCTTTGAATTTCAGCTTCGGCTTTTTGCCCAGCACATGTTTCAAAATATCATTTACCGTTGCAGGATCGTTGTCAAATCCGCCATGCGTGCGACTGGCGGCACACACACCACGACCGGCCACCCCTTCACTGTAAACAAATTTCAAAGGAATATTGCTTTGAGAAATTTTTCTACTGTATTTTTTCATCCCCAGTAAGGCATACGGATTTTCATCTTCAAAGGAGTTTGAAACAAGGTATAATAAAGACTTGCGATATATTTTGGCGACATTGTCATCAAGTTCCAGCTTCTCGTTTAAATTATATACCCTCATTCTGTTAATGCCAAAACTCGTTTTCCTGCTCTTCAGGTATGGTTCATAGTTTGAATAATACAGGTCAAGTGTCCCGGCCGGAGCCATCAGACTGCAGCTTGATACACGAAAACCGGGCCACAGTTTTTTCAAAGAGGGCAGCAGGTACGCGAGCAGAATCCCGCCGGTGCTGTGCCCCACCAGATGTATTTTAATCGGGCTATTTGTTTTTTTCAGACTTTGAACAAACGCTTTAAGGGTTTTTGTGCCGTCTCCATTTTTTGTAAAAGGTGTTTGAGCGCCCTGTTTTATTTCACGCCAGAGTATGCGCCCAAGCCGTTTTGTGCCTGATTCAATCAGCTTGTCTGTCCAGTCGGAAAATACGCCGACTCTTTCCACTGCGTTTGATTTGCGATTCAGGATAATATCCTTAATCTCTTCCATCAGGCCAGTGTCGTACATAAAATGAAACGGATAGATTTCATTTGCCTTGAATATGTCTTTCATTGCCTTAATACGACCGGCTGAAGCTTTGGTACTGTTTAAACCGCCGTGAGCATAAATAAGAAGATGTTTATACTTATCGCTGTTTGATATTAAATCCGCGGTTTCCTTAATATCATTCAGGTCACTCCAATAACGGCCGGTTTTATGGAAGCTGCCGTCATCCAGATGAACAAAGTGCCCCATTATATCGCTTCTCGACGGACTTTTTTTAAATTCTTCTTTTATGTCAACGCTGTAGTTTCTGGCCTTTCCGGGAAATATTTCCGGAGTCGGCAGTGCAAGCCTTACAACCCAGGCATCCCTGATATTAATCTGCCAATCTTTATAAGACCAGAGCGCAATACCATTTTTCCCCCAGGATTCTCCCCAGGAATTCTGCACAAAAAACCCATCCTTATTATATCCCACAATTGCGAACGCATGTCCCCCCATTGTGTCTTTTCTAAAAGGAATTTTACCATTTTTTATATTTTGAGCAGACCATCCGCTATGAACATCGGCAGAAACATAAAGAACGCCGGCTTCATTTAATGCAGCATGAAAATCAACAATATTTGTAAGAACACGATAATAAGCACCGATTGTATTTTCCCGTGCTTCTTTGGCTCGCTTTACACTGAGCTTTGATTTTTTATTTGGTTGATACGGCCAGGTGTTATCACTGCAGACGCCCATATTATACCACCCCCGGATTGCTCCGCGGCAGCTTGACCCGGAATATCTCACACCCGGCCATTCGTCGTAGCGTTTTGCCATTTCATAAAGCATCCGCGGGCTCACACAAATCTTTCGGTCTCTTTTCCGGTTAAGCATATTGATTACAGCAGACAGACCAAATCCGGCACAGGCCCCTTCTGTGCCCTGATCAAGAACAGGCAGGTCATCGGGCGGAAGCATTTCCAACTCCAGTTGAATCAATGCGGGTTGATATATCCAGTCCCTGAAGTCAGGAATATCCGGAACCGCATTTAAATGAAAACCGTTAATTTTCTCAAATCCGTTTGAGGTTGCCAAAATATTCTCCTTAGCATTAACGTTTTATTGAGAACTTACCCGTCTTCGTCTTGCCTGGACATCGATACCAAAACAAAAAAAGGGCATCCCATCACAATCTGGTGGAACACCCTTTTCTAATTTAGCAATAGGATACTATACTACAGTAACATTAACTGCTGCCGGACCTTTTTGGCCTTGCTCTACGTCAAAAGAAACTCTGTCTCCTTCGTAGAGAGACTTAAAACCGGTTGCGTTGATTCCTGAATGATGTACAAAAACATCCGGACCATCTTCCTGTTCAATGAACCCATAGCCTTTACTGCTGTTAAACCATTTTACAACTCCGTTAGTCATAGTGACTCCCCCTTTCAAAAAATTTCTCATAGTTCCAGACTTCAGGTCGCCACTTTAACAACTAGAGACTTTCTTTAGAACGAAACCGGCCCGCACTCTTGAGCGAACCTTTATTGATTGGAAGGATATTAACACGCCCTTCAGAAAAGTCAATCTGTTTTTTAAAACATTTTTTAGCCAATAAACCCGGGTATTTAAGAACCATTTATTTTATAGTTTCCAAACAAGTCCTCCCACCGGTTAATGATCCGGTTATCATTGGCTGTTTTTCTTATCATTTATATATACTGACAGTACCCCCCTAAAAATATATTGACTCAAGACCATCTATAACTTATTATAAATATATGGAAAACATGCAAATAAGCAAATTTATCAAACAAATTTCAGCAACCTCATTAAAGGCGATAGAGGAAGTCGCTTCAGAAAAAAAGGATCTTACCCCTGATTCGATGTATGCTGTGTTAAACTCATCTCAGGAATTTAAAAATCTGGTTGACGCTTTCGCAAACCAGGATTCTCTGGAACAGGATGTTTCTTCACAATCCTCTCTTGAAATTAAACAACTGAAAACCCGGTTTATAACCCTTCGCAATCAAAAAGAGTCCCTTTTAAAAGATTTCAGCAAGCTGGAAAAATACAGTGCGGATTTGGAAGAATTTTACCACCGGGCACTGCTTGTTCTGTTCGGAATGATTAATACCAGGAAACGTAAATCCCTGGACCAGCATATTGATGAACTAAAAAAACTCATAAAAACAGGATCGAACTTCAAACAGCTGGAACATGTTTTTCATCAATTTAAAGATGCCGCCTTAAAAGACGGCATACGGGTCGGGGAAAATAGAATCAACAGGGCAAAACCTTTTTCATTTTTTTCAAAACTGCTGAAAACCAGCCTGCAAGGCATTAAGAAAGAAGAATCCAATGCCGGATATTTAAAACAGATCAGGGAATCATGCCTTGACATTACCGACAAGTTAAAACTCAATCTAAGCAAAAAATACCTGGAAAAACTGGTACGGATTGAACAGCGCATCAGTCAAAGCGAAAATATTGAAGAACTCCACGATTTGCGGGGCAGCATATTTGCCCTGATCAATGAATACATTGAAAATATCAGATCAGAACAACATCTGGCCGGAGAATTTATCCGTGAGATCGGACAACAGCTGTTGAATATTGAAGAGCATTTGCTGGACTCCCTTTCGCCTGCCGAAGAAACGTTTGCGTCCGACAGTGATTTTGTCCAAACCCTTGGTGAAACCATCAAAGAATTAAAAGGGAAAGTGAATTTCGGCGAAACTATCGAAGAACTGAAGCACGCATTTACCGACAAATTAACCGAAATTGAAAAAACAATCAGGAATAAAAGTGAGGAAGACAACCGGAGAAAAAATATCTTCACAAAAAGCATTAAACTCCTCAGACGCAATCTGATCGACATGAAAAAAGAGATCGCGTCAGCAAAAAAAGAATCAAAAATACTTGAGCAGGAAATGTTGAATGATCCCCTTACCGGTGCTTTTAATCGCCGTGCCTACGACAGGCGTATAAAAGAGGAAATGGACCGCTACCTGAGATATAAACGACCATTTTCCTTACTTTTATTTGACGTGGATCATTTCAAAAATATTAACGATACATATGGCCATGCAATCGGGGATAAATGCCTGATCGAAATCATTCAAAGAATAAAAACAAACATCCGTGCCAGCGATTTTCTGGGGAGATACGGTGGCGATGAATTTGCGGTCATACTCCCGGAAACCAGCAGCGAAAATGCACGGATAGTCGCTGAAAAACTTCGTCAGGTGGTTGGAAAAATTGAATTCATCTATAACAAAGAAACGGTACGGATCACTCTCAGCATTGGCGTCACCCATGCCACACCATCGGACACGAGTTTTGATTTCCTGTTTGAAAGGCTGGACAAGGCCATGTATGAAGCAAAAAATTCAGGTCGTGACCGGGTAGTTGTGC
>JAUXDD010000088.1 GCA_030618465.1 Desulfobacteraceae bacterium | reverse complement strand
CCACAAGCTTTTGCTTCCCGGATCATGGCCTGCACATATATACCGCTACCGGTTGAATCCGGCCTCTGACTGAGTAAGTGAAGAATTTTCAAATTATCCATCATTCTGTTGTTGATAGCGATATACACAGCTAACGCAAAAACCGTCGGGGACCCTGTGGGGTAAGCGGTTTAAAAGTGTGATCGTGGAAAACGGAGTTGAATTATTCGAATGCCCTGTTTTCTCTCGACTCTCACTCAATTGAGGTGTTGACCGGCCTTTTGTGATTATTTATAATTTGGTTGATATACTATATTTTCCTTTTTGATTTTTATTTTTGAGCCCTTTTTTAATACAAACATTGGCGGCAATTCCGTAACCACCTCACCAACATATACTTGATTTTCATGCATGATCAACTTTAAATCTAAATAGCCACTTTGATACTCAACCTCATTATCTATTGGCTCGGAAATTGCGAAAAAGGCCCGGACACTATATTTTTTTCCAATTTCAATTTTAAATTTTTTTTCAAAATGCGGGGCATTACCTATTATCTCCAATAATTCCCTTGGATAATATCCCTCAATTTTCATGTTGTCTAAATTAAAAATGTGGTATTTTTGCTTTATTAAATCCTTTTGGAATTGGTTGACATTCCTATTTTTCAAAACAGCTCCTTTACTCTTTTTCAATTGTTGTATTATCCAAATTTATTATGGTCTAACGTCAAAATCAGGCAGCACAAAAAGCCGTTTAAACCCTTGATAAAAACCTGAATGTGATGCCTAAAACGGCATTCAGTTAAATGCTAAAGGCTTCCCCGGCTTTTTGTGTTGCATACATTTTTTGGTTCGCACTTATGATATTCTATCAATATTAATTTTAAGTGCTTTGGCAAGCCGTTTTGCCATTGACGGGGAAAGCCTGCGTTTTCCTCTTTCATAATCGCTTACCATGTTTTGGCGCACGCCAAGCTTTTTTGCAACTTGTGCTTGTGTGAAACCAGCTTTAAGGCGAGCTCCTGCGAGTAAATTTCCGACCCTATTGGACTGCATCTCTTTCCAAAAGTCAGTCTCCTCAATAGCCACGCTATCCATTTTCCCAGAAGTGAGTATACTTACGTCAAATTTTTTCTTAATCCACTCAATAACTTCTTCAACATTTTCGCCATGTAATGATATTTCAATACGGGGCTTTTTCACGAGAGCCAACATAATACACCTCGATTTCTATCTCACCTTTCTGGCAAGTCCAACATGCCACATAACTATATGTCAGATGACAATGATAATTACCCTTGTCCAGGGGTGAAAAATTATTCCAACTTTTTTGAATAGGCCCGTCTGATTTTAAATCCTCAATAAGCAAAAATAAAAGCTTTTTTACATTTTGAGGAAGTTTCATCAGTTTTCAAGCTATTTTCTTTTTAACCGTTACCTTATAACTCATTAGGTGATATTATAACTTTATATGGTAATAATCAAGTATTTTTTTGAATGCGAAAAAAAATAGAAAAAATAGGGACACGAATTATTTGAATGGTTGACATTCACACATAGATAACACAAAGAAACAGGCGAATAAGGAATCCCGGAACAAAAAATGTAAGAAATGAACGAAGGCTTTCGTAAAGTACGATACCGAAATCCGCAAAATACCTGACATTATTTTTTTTCTATTGTTTTTATTTCCCTGTGAAGCCAGCAACCAGTATGATAGCACTTGAAAGAAATCCAGTTAAAAAAACAATGTAAGCAATTCTCAAAAAACGATATTTTTTTTTAGCAAGAAAATTTCCAAGGTAATAAATTTCATGTAGTTGCGTCTTGTAAACCATCTCCGGATCTTTCATCAATTCTAACATGGCCGATTCATAATCATTAAATGTGAAATTTATAAAATCACCAAAAAACAGAAGATTAAGAGAACTATCATTGATGTCTGCATACTTTTTCGGCCTCAATGAGAAGGCAATCTTGGGCATTGCCGCATAGACAGCTAAAAAAATAGTTGCAAGACTGAAGACCATGAGACTCATTGCTGCCCATTTCAGCCTGGGATTCATGATATATCCTACGCAAAGAGTCATTACCACCGAAGCTGTTGTCATGAGCATATTGGCTTTTGAGTCTGCCAAAGAGCTTAGCTGCACATGATGGTTTCGAGTCTGTCTGATCATCTGGTCAATGTGTCCACCCGGCATTAATTTTTCCATTAATCAACTCCTTGCATCCTTCGCAGACAATCGGACCAAAAGGCTTGACTGCCAGCCCTGCCATTTAACAAGCGTACGGGAATCGCCTTGTTTCGCAGTTGAATGCGTTTAAATTTATCCAGAAATTTTTATTGCAAGGGCTTTGATTTTCTGTTCAATCTCATCCCTTACCTGACGCATGAATTCAATAGGTTTTCCGGCAGGGTCAGGAAAATCCCAGTCAATTTTTTCAGTTTCCGGGATAAAGGGGCATGCTTCTCCACATCCCATTGTGACGATCATATCCGGCGTCACTTTTGAAATCACATTATCTATAGAAACAGGTTTTCGAAAGGCCATGTCGATTCCCTTTTCCATCATGGCTTCTTCCATAACCGGGTTTATCTGATCCGCCGGCGAGCTGCCTGCGCAGTACGCATCAATTTTATCCCCTGCAAGAAATTGGGCAAACGCACCGGCCATCTGGCTCCTGCAGGTATTTTCCCGGCAGGCGAACAGAATTTTTTTCCTGTTCATCAGAGGTATCACCAGTCTGGCAACAGCATCTTCGATATCTTTTAAAACAGATGGATGCTTTTTCAGGTCTCCGGAGTTTTCAATCTGCCTGTACGTGATGCTGCCGGCATAGTTGGCATTGACGGCATCAAAGAAGTATTTGGCTGTAAGGTGTAATCCGTCAAAAAGGTTCCGGCCTTTGGTGGCACCCACGGAAAGGATATATCCGAGTTTGTGGGCGGCCCCGGGGTCTTTTACGTTAAACCGGTATATGCGTGACCACAGGGACTGGCATCGGTCAATAAGTGCTTTTAACTGTGCCGGGGTATTATAAAAATAGATGGGCGTGGCGGCCACTACGATGTCTGCTTTTCGGAGCAGGGGATATATCCCTGATTTCATATCATCATCTTGAATGATACAGAATCCTTTTTTTTCACAATACCCGCATCCTTTGCACGGCTGGATGTTTTTCCCTGGAACATACACTTTTTCTGTTTCAGCACCCTGCTTTTCAGCCGCTGCCAGAAAGGTGGACAGGAAAAAATCGGTATTGCCTTTTTTTCTGGGGCTTCCCTGCAGACCTAAAATAAACATGCTTAGTCCTTATTATTTTAATAAACGGCCAGTCTGATCGGCACTAATTACATCCCCATAAAATCACATACCAGCTTTTTTGTGGTACTGCAAGGCATGTGTTTTTTAAACATCACAAAAAACATTCAAACTCCGCACAGACCGGAAAATGGTCAGAAGGATGGACCCCGTTGTATTTATTTCTAATAATTTCTTTTGCATTGAGTTTTAATGATTTATTGTACAGTATCCAGTCAATATGCCCTCCAGTGTTTTTCCCGGTAAATCCATGCTGTGTAAACGAATATTCACCACAGAATATCTCCTTAAATCCATTTCTGTTTTTATCACCGGAAATCAGTACATTGTAACAGGGGCTGCCGGGCCCAGCGTTAAAATCACCTGTTATTACAGCCGGATAAGTTTTTGGAAACTGTGAAAGCCTTTCAAGAATGATTTTTGCACTTTTCACCTGTACCGGGGATTCAAAATCAAAATGGGTGTTTGCACAGATAACGACCCGTTCATTATTTTCAAAAACACCCAGTATACATTGCCTCGGCCATTTGCTCTCAGGAAAACGGCTGGGTATGGAAGGCGTGTCGCTTAAAAAAAAGTGTTCCTGCCGGCTGCATTTCCACGGTTTTTTGAAAAAAATCAGATTGTCCTGCCAGTGTAACGGAGCAGGCGTGCGTTTTCCGATAAAATGATAATCCGAAAGCAAATCCTGAAAAAAATCAACCTGAAAACCGTTTGCTTCCTGCATTCCTATAAAATCCGGTTGATATAAATCAAATAATAACGGAAAGCCATGCTTTCTAATATCCCAGCTGTTTCTTCCATCCTCAGCCAGGCCGAACCGTAGATTCACTGTCATCACCGATATTGTGTTGTCTCTGATTTGTTCATTTGTTTTCATATGTCATTCTTACCTGTTGCCAGAATAATTGTGCTGTGCAATAACACTTTTAAACCGGGTTAAATAAAATATGGGATAATATTTGTTTTCATAGCACAATGAATAAAATCGTAGAAACAAAAAAATCAAAAGGGCTTTCATGGCCGACGCTTATTCCCGGAACTCTTATAAAAAGATACAAACGGTTTCTGGCAGATGTAACACTTGACACCGGTGAAGTGGTTACCGCCCACTGTGCCAATTCAGGAGCCATGAAAGCATGCGCTGCGCCGGGGAGGCGGGTCTTTTTGTCATACCATGATAACCCCAAACGAAAACTCAAATATACATGGGAACTCATTGAAATGCCCACATCCCTTGTAGGCGTTAATACAAATGTACCCAACCGCCTGGTACGCAAATCTATCGAAGAAGGGCTGGTTGATGAAGTTGCCGGCTACGACACGATCCGTGCGGAGGTAAACACAGGGAATGGTTCCAGGCTTGACCTGATGCTGGAAAAAGGTGAAGATGAGCAGTGTTACATTGAGGTGAAAAACTGTACACTGGTGACTGATACTATCGCCTGTTTCCCGGATGCTGTTACAACACGGGGCCGTAAGCATCTTGTTGAACTCCAGCGGCTTGTTTCCGAGGGCCATCGCTGTGCCATGTTTTATCTTATCCAGAGAATGGATGCCCGTCTTTTTAAATCGGCAGATCATATCGATCCTTTATATGGCAACGAATTAAGATGTGCTCAAAAGAACGGGGTTGAAATAATTGTCTATGACACGGTAATAACGTACGAAAAAATAATCTTAGGGAATAAAGTGCCTTACAGCCTGTAACGCGGGGGCGTTTTTCAAAGGCCTCACACTGGTGTATCATTTCTTCGTCAGCTCTGACAGCCTGTTTTTTATAAAAGTGTGAAAAATTTCTTCGTCATTTTTAAAGGTCATGGCAATACCAATAATACACAAATCCAGCGGCCAGTTTTTCTTCCTGGCGATTCTAACATAATCTTTCTCGGTTGTTAAAAGCAGTTCAGCACCGGAATCTATGGCTGATTGGAAAATCCGATGAAAATCAGCTTCATGATATGCATGGTGATCCGGGAACTGTAAAGATCCGGTCAGGTTACAGTTGAAGCCCTTTATCGTTTCCAGAAAGTCATTGTTTTTTGCTATGCCTGAAAAAGCAAACGCCCTTCGTCCGGATAAAAATTCCGGATTATATGAGGATATATTAGTGGATGAATCGGTGTTGCTTCTAATAACATTTGAAATAAACGGCGCATGAAACGCCTGTATCACAGGCTTTCCATGTGACCTGTTTTTTATATAATCAATATTCTCAGAAGTTCCTTTTCCAGATCGTGTTAGAATAAACACATCTCCCCTGTTAAGTGCTGATGCCGGCTCTCTCAGGGTGCCTCTTGGAATCAAATGCGTGTTACCAAATGGCCTGGCGGCATCTAAAAGTACCATGTTGATATCGCGCACCAGTTGTATATGTTGAAATGCATCATCTAACACAATCACCTGGGCGTCAAATTTTTTTACAGCCATCATGCCGCCATTGTACCTGTCTCCCCCGATAATGACAGGGATGCCTTTGAGTGTGGACGCCATCATGTAAGGTTCGTCACCGGATATGTCAGGGGGCATGAAAAGGGTCCGGCCGTCACTGACAACCCCCCCCTTTTTTTCTGCTTTTCCTTTATATCCTCTGCTGATTACCACAACGGAGTATCCAAGCTGCCTGACAAATTCTGCAACATGAATGGTCATAGGAGTTTTACCGGTTCCGCCAACTGTCAGGTTGCCAATTGATATGACGACACATGGCAGCTTTTTTGAGGGAAGAATTTTTTTATTGTATAATGTGGTTCTTAATTTTACAACTTTCCCATAACCTAAAGAGATCGTGTGCAGTAAAATACATAAAGGACTGGCATGGCATCCATTGTCATTTCCCATAACAGATTCGATTTTTTTCTGAATAAAATGCATAGTGTGTTCAGCCGTCCGTATGATTCACAACACTGCAGCCGTTTCCACGGGCGGAATAATTCACCACATGAAGTCTATTCGGCATACATCAACATTAATGCCCCGAAACAGAAAAATACCAGATTGGCAATCCATGCGGCAAAAAATGGTGGAAGCATCTCTCCATATCCAAGGGATAAACAGAAGCTGTAAAAAATCCAGTAAAGAAAGGCTGCCCCGATGCCTAACGCAATGCCCACAGTCAGCCCCCCCCTTCCACTGTTTACAGAAACGGCAATTCCCGTCCCTACCATGCACATAATGATGCAGGCAAAGGGAAACGCTATTTTAGCCCATAGATCGACTCTGTAAGGCGTTGCATCATACCCCTCTGTTTCAATTTTATTGATAAAGCCATAAAGTTCATTAAAGTTCATTTCTTCAGTTTTTTTGATGACCTTCTGAAAATCTTCCGGTAAAAAATCAAATACGGCAACTATTTTATCATGAAGTTTTACCTGATACTCCCCGCTCTTTTTTTCAAGTGTCTGTTCCATAACTCCATGCAACACCCATTTCCCCTGTTTGAAAATACCTTTCCTGGCATCCACTCTTTTTATGACTTTGAAATTATTATCAAAATAATTTAATGCAACACCTACAATAGTCTGCTCGGCCTGGTTGTAAAAATTTATATGTGCAATCAGCCCTTTTTCCCTGATCCATATATTTTCCTTTCGGGTTGTAACGATGGTTTTTTTTTTTACATCCGCCAGCCAGATCCGGTTTGCCTTGCTCATCGTGACAGGGACAATTCCTTCGGATAAAATAAAAACCGCAATACTGAAAAAAATACCGAGTACCAGAACAGGCTTAAACAAATAAAAAATACTTATTCCGCTGCTTTTTAAGGCCACGATTTCATTGTTTTTGTTCATTAATCCAAAAACCACAAGGACAGACAGCAATATTCCAACAGGCGTAATCTGGGTAATTATGAAAGGAATTTTAAATATAAAAAATTCAACCGCTTTTGAAAAAGGAAGTTCAACGCGCATAAAATTGTCAATTTTTTCAAAAAAATCAACCGCAACATAAATACCTACGACCATAACCAGAACTATACCGAAGAATTTGAAAATTTCCTTGATTAAATAGTTATTAATAATTGACATGGGGCGTTTTACTGGCCTGAAAATTTGTTTTTAAATATTTTTGGTAATAGACGCTGTAAAAATAACGGTATCAAAATTATCTCTACCGGGCGGTCATTTGCGGTTCTTATCAGCAAATACACTCCAGCACCACCCAGAACAATATTGGGTACCCACATTCCTATTATGGGGGGGTATGCTCCAACCTCGCCAAAAACAACACCCGCGGACAGCATTAAATAATAGAGTAAGAAGAAGACTATGCCAAAACCAAGGCCGGCTGATTTTTTTGTGAGATTAGACTGTATTCCCAGCGGAACCGCAAGAATACCCAATGCTATGCAGGCAAACGGTATGGAGAACTTTTTATGAAATTCGATTAAACTGGAATAGTATTTGCCATCTTTATTTTCAGCATTCTTTATATAGTCAATTAATTCAGTCAGACTCATTTCCTTTCGGCCTTTTGGACCGCCACCTGCTGAAGCAGCAGCAACTTTTTTCAGGTCAAGACTCATATCATATGTATCAAAGTTGATGGAATGGGCAGTGTTTTGTTCAAGTCCAACCTGGTTGATCGTTCCGTTATAAAGCCTTAAATGAAATGTCATTTTATCAGAATTGACAGAAAGTGTTCCCTTTGGGGCCACAATCGTGCTGACGATGTCACTGCTTCGCTGATCCTCGATAAACACATCTAAAAGAGAGTCATCTTTTTTGTCGATACTGTTGATATACAGCATGATGTCTTTAAAACTATCATTGAACTGTCCCTGTTTAATACCGTAATTTAAATTGGATGAAGCAACTTCAAATGCCAGTTTTTTCATGGACATCTTTCCCCAGGGCAGCCCGTAAATAGCCATTACTGCCGTAAGCATACAACCCATCATACAAAAGATTAAAACAGGGGGCAGCAGTCGATAAATACTGACACCGCAGGATTTCAACGCAACAATTTCATTGTCGCCGGACATTCTGAGAAATGTGAGAAGAACGGCGATCATCACCGACATGGGGATAATAAATTCAAGAAAATAAGGCATGGAATAGATAATTATCAGTAAAAAAGTAGAGATACCGATCTTGTAGTTGACAATCATATTTGTAATATCAAGGATAATTCTCATCAGGAAAATAAATGAAAAAAATACAATTGTGATGATAAACGGAGGGATCATCTCATTGAAAATATATCTGTTTATTATCAGGTTGAGCTTCATGCCGGATTATTACGCAATTGATTGTTGATGATTGATTATTAAATACTATTGACCTTGTCCGATTAAGTCAATAGAACATTGATTACTGTGTGTATGATATACACACCTGAATGTCATGCCGGTTAACTTCAATACTATGGAAAGAAAAAAAAATAAAGAGTTTACACATCTCGGGAGTTTGCTTGATAATGTTGTAAGGGCGATTCGCCATGATGCGGATGTGGAAATGCTGCAGATATGGAATCTCTGGGACAGTGCCGTTGGTGAGGAGATTGCAAAAAATGCCAGGCCGGCTGCATTTAAAGGAAATATGCTTATCGTTAACGTGACGAGCTCTCCATGGATGCAGCAGCTGCAGTTTCTGAAAAAAGATATTATGAATAAAATAAATGATGCCGCTGAAACCGATTTAATCAGTGAAATTAAATTCAAAATAGGTACTGTATAAAACCAGGCAAATGAGTGTGTTTGAAGCCGATACATTTTTTAAAGGCCGAATCAAAGTTAGACAGAACCAGGATGGGTATCGTTTTTCCATAGATACAGTTCTTCTGACAAGCCATATCCAGCCCCGCCCGGGTGAAAAGGTGCTTGATCTGGGTACGGGTTGCGGAATAATTCCCATAACACTGGCCTGTCGAAATCCCGGGATTACCATCGTCGGTGTTGAAATCCAGAAAGAGCTGGCTGCTCTTGCAGAAGAAAATGTCAGGGGAAACCATATGGAGGACCGGATCAACATCCTGTGTATGGATATGAAGTCCCTGACCCATGATGTTATTTCAGGGCCTGTCGATCTTATTGTTAGTAACCCACCATACAGAAAAGCAAATTCCGGACGGATAAATCCGAATAATCAGCGGGCTGTTGCAAGACATGAAATTAAGATCACATTAAATGACATTGTGGGAATCGCAAGAAGCATGCTGCGTACTGCCGGCCGGTTCATCACAATTTATCCGGCAGAACGCATGACAGATATCCTGACTTTTATGAGAAATGCGAATCTGGAGCCCAAGTTGCTTTGCATGATTCATTCATACAAAGATACTGAGGCAAAGCTGTTTATCGTGGAGGGGGTAAAAGGGGGACGGCCGGGAATAAAAATCGTGCCCCCGCTGGTCATCTATCGGGATAAAAATGTCTATTCGGATGAAGTTGAGGAAATGTTCCTGTTTTAATACAACTTATACAACACCTGCCCGGTTATCACTTTTGGATAAAAATAGGTCGCCTTTCTTGGCATCGTATAACCTTCTTCAGCAACTCTGCGGACCTGCTCAATTTTTGTTGGGTTTAAAATAAAGCCGATATTATATCTGCCTGAAGCAACTGTATCGATTGCAATTTTTTCATTGCTGGAATAATTGATCAGGTTTTCATTATCAAGCCTTTCCTGGTCAAAACCAAGTATTTCCATGAAAATCAGGCGGGTAAGTACGGAAACGTCAAGACATCTTAAAGAATCCGGCATTTCATGTTCAAACAACCGTTCCATAACTCCGGGCTTTAGAACAAGGATATTAAATTCCTGCCGGTTTTTTATTAAAGCACCAATAGCATTTTCTGAATCATGTGATTCAAGGGCAGCCATGAACGCTTTCTGAACGCCTTCACGTTCCTTTTCCTTAAATGAAAAAGATTCGATCTCAAAATATTCTTCAGCCTTTTCAATAAAGGCTGACAGCTCTGATGACGTCATTTCTGTGAGCAGTCGATGCGCAGGCAGAATGACAAGCCCCGGATCTTCCATGCTGCAAAGATACATCATTACATAATTTGCCGGATGATCCGGACTGAAATCAGGATCATTTTCAGACAACCATTTCCTGTAATTCAAAGATGTTTCATATCGGTGATGACCATCGGCAATATATATCTTTCTATCCTTCATTGCATCGGAAACCTGATTTAACACGGCGCTGTCTGTAATCCGCCACAGTTTATGTCTTGAACCCTTGTCATCAACAAGGTCAATGTCAGGATGGCTCTCTTCGACAGCACCCAGCAATATTTTCATGATATTTGTTCTGTCTGAAAACAGGGAAAAAATCTGGCTGAAATTTGCTCTGCAAGCCTTAATCAGTCCGAGCCTTTCTGATTTTACTTTTGAAAATGTCTTTTCATGGGGGAGGACAATCCCTTTTTCAAAAGGTTCGAGACCCACCAGGGAAATCAGCCCATAACGAGTCACTGTCTTATCTTCCACGGAAAAGGTGACAGCTGTTAAATACAGCGCCGGGACATCATCCTCAACAAGCACCTTCCCGGAGGCCCATTTTTTAAAATATTCTGCTGCCCGGGTGTGTGGGTTGTTTTTTTCGGTGTCATCTTCGGTTGTTTTCCCCAGAATCAATCTGATGATACTGTTTGGATGACGGTTATAAAATTCTTCCTGTTCTTCTTTTGAAATAACGTCATATGGCGGAGTTAACACATCTGCCATGTCCTGAATTTTATCAGGATTATAAAGTAAGCCCTTAAATGGTTTGATTTCAGCCATGTTTATCCGCTTCCTGTTTTTCTGATATTTTTAAGCAACATAAGAATAAAAAAAATATTGATACATAAAAGAAGTGTATTGTTCAAGAGAAATAAAAATAAATTGGATATGAACGAAACAGGCAGTTTGTAAAAAGATGTAACCATCAATATTATTGACAGGTTGAAAAGGAAAGGATATTGGAATTCTACAAGTTAAGGGTCGTGAGATAATTTATTTTTCCCCGGCTCTAAAATCCTCCGGAGAGGTGGCCGAGCGGCTGAAGGCCCTGCTCTCGAAAAGCAGTATCCTGTCAAAAACGGGATCGTGGGTTCGAATCCCACCCTCTCCGCCAAATAACAGTCTGTAAGGCAGGTATGGGTGCATTCATGCACCCATAAACGGTCATTTAAAACTATAGCTCAGGAATATCGAACAGGCTATTTGATCGTTTTTGGTTCGTATAACGCACCCCACGATTCCAGTCAGAGTCAGTACGATTAAGAAAAAGGCAATCTACTCCTTCAACTCCCTCAACACCTCATAAATATCCTTTCGGTGCCCCACATAATGAATCTCGATAGTATGTTCCTGTTCCCTTATCTTATAAATGATCCGATATCGATTGGCCCTTAATGAATAATATCCCGCAAGCTCTTTTTCCAACTTCTTGCCATTATAAGGATATCCGGCAAGTTCTTTCAGTCGGGTACGAATAACGGCTTTCAACTCAGGATGCAAATTACGAATCTGGTTACATACTGTTCCAGAATACAGCAATCGGTAATTCATTAATCCTTCCAGACCTCATCTTCATTATAAACACGACCGGCCTTGAAATCATTCGATGATCGAGCAAGGGATACCAGCACGTTTTTATCGGCTAATACTTCGATAGTTTCCAACAGCGCTTCATAACGCTGGTGCGTCATCATCACACTTACCGGCTCACCATTTTTGGTAACGGATATGGTTGATTCATCATTAACTATATCCGTTATGATTTTAAGCAGGTTGCGTTTTACCTGTGTTACAGGCAAGATTTTATCGATATCAGCCATCAC
>JAUXDD010000120.1 GCA_030618465.1 Desulfobacteraceae bacterium | reverse complement strand
TGTTCAGAAGGCAAAGCCTGCTGAACTCTGACCTTGCCCTTAGGGCAAGGGTTTCTGTGGTAGACTAAAATCGTATTGTGATGATTTTACCACGAACGGGTTAATTGTTGATCCCCCTTTTTTTTTCATGTATGGTTGCAGAAATTTTTCAAAGGTGAATCATGCAGATTATACATATTGTTTATGTTGCCATTGCCATTGCCCTGCTCTGGAAAGGCGCGGACCTGCTGGTCGAAAGCGCTGTCAAAATTGCCTTTACGCTTGGGATATCCCAGCTTGTAATTGGTCTGACCGTTGTGGCCCTTGGTACATCAGCGCCTGAGTTTGTTGTCACCATAAATGCGGCTTTAAGAGGTCAGTCCAATATATCCGTATCCAATATTATCGGTTCCAATATTTTCAACCTGGGTTTTATCCTGGGCGGTGTGGCCATTGTCCAAACTATCCGGACGAACAAAAAACTGGTCTGGCGAGACGGTATGGTTCTCATAGCGGCCACGACAACAATCCTGTTCTTTTTATGGGACCTGAAATTAACGAGAATTGAAGGAATAATTCTTTTCTGCGGTCTGATCGCCTATATTCTGTTGCTTTTTTTTCAAAGAGAAGCGCCTGAGTCTGAAACTGAAACTGAATTCGCAACCGCCGGACTCAAAGATTACGGACTGCTTTTAACCAGCATGGTCATGGTTGTCCTGGGTGGACATTTTCTTGTGGAAGGTGCGGTGGGCATTGCCCATGCTCTGGGAATTTCCGACTGGATCATTGGTGTGACCATTGTTGCAGCCGGTACTTCGGCCCCTGAATTTGTCACGTCTCTTATGGCGGCAATAAAAGGGCGTCACGGCATTTCCGCCGGCAACCTTATCGGCAGCGACCTGTTCAACCTCCTCGGGGTACTGGGACTGGCAGGGATTATCCGCCCCATGACAATCACCCCGCATGCCCATTCCAGTATCATTATGCTTGTGGGGATGGTACTCATTGTCGTCATTATGTTGAGAACCGGCTGGAAACTATCACGTGCAGAAGGCGGTTTTCTGGTTGGCGCGAATTTGTTAAGATGGATAATGGATTATACGATGAAATAAATTAGTGTTAACAATCAATATATTTTCGGAGGAAATCTCATGTCAGACGTTATGAATAGTATTCTTGAAAGAAGAAGTGTTCGTAAATTTGAAGAAAAACCAATTCCGGATGAAATATTAAACACCCTGTTGCAATCTGTCCGGTGGTCGCCCTCCTGGGCCAATACCCAATGCTGGGAAGTAATAGTGATTAAAGATGAATCTGTCAGAATAAAGCTCCAGGAGGTCATGTCACCCAAAAACCCTGCCACCCGGGCTATTGTCCAGGCACCGGTACTCCTTGCCCTGTGCGCAAAACTGAAACATTCCGGATACTATAAGGAAGAAGCATCAACCAGATTTGGCGACTGGTTTTTATTTGACCTGGGAATCGCTTCACAAAGTATCAGCCTTGCTGCCCATTCCATGGGGCTGGGTTCCGTGACCGTCGGTGCATTTGACCAGGGCAAGGCAAACACTATTTTAAACTTGCCTGAAGGTTACGATACGGCCGTGCTTATTCCTGTGGGGTATCCGGCAAAAATATCTTCAGCACCAAAACGCAGAGATATTGCCGAATTTACCCATAATGACACGTTTTAGCTCTTTATTTTTTGCACGCCGCATCCCGAACCTTTTGTATCAAATTAATGGCGTGTCTTCATCTCTTTTCGTGTCACAAGCATCATCAGTGCCGGGGCCAGTACAAAATCTGCCAGAAGTGCGGCAATGATGACAAAACCGGTATACATGCCGAATATAAACGCCGTTCCCAGGGTGGCAAACATCAGGGTAAAAAAATTGGCCGAAAGAACCAGTGATGTAATGAGCAGCGCCCGGCCGGTACCCAGCAATGTTTCCCTGACAGCCAATCCGGCGTCTTTTGTCAAGTCATAGTACCTTCTGAAATTATACATAAAATGCATGGTATCGTCTACAACCAGTCCGATGGCAATGCTTCCGATCATCAGAGAATTCATGTCCAGTGCGCTGCCGGTTGCGCCCATGATCCCCATGATAGTAATAATCGGCAGCAGGTTGGGAATCATGCTGAGCAGGCCGATTCGTATGTCACCCACCAGAAGTATCATCATTATCGTAATAACAGCAAACGCCACAATATAGCTTTTTGTCATGCTCCTGATCGATGCGGCAACGGTCTTTCCCATTAGTACAGACATGCCTGTTGTGGTCACTTCAGCGATATCTGAAAACATGGCGTCAAACCTATCGTGAACATGGCGGACAAATTTGTCTGTTAACAGGACTTCCACCCAGGGAATTTTCACAGAGACCCGGGTTTTACTGAACTGACTGTCAACGATCTTTTCAAGATCGTCAGCCCCGCTGTTTTCAAAAAGAAAAAATTCCTGAGCAATGATATCACGATCCTGGGGGATGTTATAAAATTCCGGATTATTTTCGTGAAGAGCCTGGTTGATCTCCTTGAGAATATCGTTTATGGAGCGAACCTTTCCCACGTAAATGTCACCCGTATCAATCGTCTCCACTTCACGGGAAATGGTTTCAATGCGACTTAACAGTTCCGGATTATATAATCCGTTTTCTTTTTTTGTGTCCAGCACCACCTCAATGGAGCCGATCCCCCTGAATTCTTCGTCAATAAAATTCAGATCCTGCTTGACAGCCATGGTATCCGGGAAGAACTTTTTCAGGTGATGTGAAAATTCAAGCTGAAATATAAAAAAAACAGATACGGCAAATAAAAGGATACTTCCAGCCACAATTTTTTTGGGGTGAGTTGTGGAAAAAACCGCAAAAAAAATCAAAACGCGATCCATTGTTGAGGTTCGTTTTTGTTTGCCTGTTTCCCTTTTGAGTTTTATGGGAATAATTGCAAGAAATGTGGGGAGCAGAAAAATAGTATACAGAAGTGCCAGGAAGACGCCCACAGATGCAAAAATGCCCAGATGTCCTATGGAACTGAGCTCTGACATGGAAAAGGAAAGCAACCCCGCAATCGTAGTAAAACTGGTCATGACAATGGCCAGCCCCGAATGGGAAAGGGAGAAAGCAATGGCATTTTCTTTATTTCCGTCTTGCTGGAGTTTCCTGTAAAAAATGGCCAGGATATGAACTGAGTCTGCCATACCAACAGCCATGATAAAACTGGGCAGGACAACACTGAATATGGAGAGGGCCACATTGCAGAATGCCATAATACCCATTGTTGAAAGCAATGCGGAATAGACGATAAGCATCGGGAAAATCACTCCGGATATTCTCCTAAAGAGTCCGGCAAGAAACAGTGCCACAATAATCAGCATCAACACGGTAAAAAAGAACATATCTTCTTCAGTAATGCGGTTATACACTTCTTCAACAACCGGCCCCCCGGTAATGGCAATGGAAAAGTCATCGGCCCTGTAGCGATCGACAATCCGGTAAACCGCCTCAACCACCTCCTTATTCTCTTTTTCAGAAATATAGTGCTGTTTTTTTGACGATTGTTTCTGATCAGTTTCCACTGCATCAAAATCGTCATCAAAATCATCTATCAGATCATCATCATCTATTTCGGAAATTACCGCCTGGGATTCAACGAGAATTGCCGTAATCCGACCGTCTTCAGTAATATAATCATTGAGATAAACCGGATTGTTCAGGACGAATGTCTTTATTACAGCCAGGTCAATCTGTTTTTCCGGCCAGTCTTTAAAAAGATCATCCACTAAAAGAACATCCCCTTCACCTCGTGTGCTTCGCGCATTAATCAAACTGTTTACTTCATGAACATGGGGGACTTCGTTTTCCAGATCCGTGTGCAGAGCCTTTAATTTTTTCAGAAATATTTCATCAAAAATATTTTCGGACCTGACCGCAAGTACAATTATTCTGTCCTGACCAAACTGATCCCGGAAATTATTGTAGGCAATACGTCCCGAATCGTTGTCATGAAGCATACCCTCAAAGGATGTATCTAAGGTGAGATTTACCGTCTGGCTGACAAACATTCCGATCACGGCAAGCATAATAAGAAGAGTTTTATAGCGATGGCGGTAGATCTGATGCCCCAGCCGATCAAAAAGATCTTCAATTTTTCTTTTGATGTTTGACACATTAGCTCCTTGCGGCAAATTGTTCCCTATAATCATACAAGGTGGAAGATATTCTTATACATGGTTTGATAGCCATATTGCAAGAATTTGGATGGATAAATTGATTATTGGTTACTGAATAATAAATAAAATTACGCTCTTGCAAGAAAATCTTTGTTGTGATAATGCACACATATCGTTACTTTAAAATACCTGTTAATTTGACTTTATTTCAGTAGTTGTAATCCGCGTTAGTTCATTTGTTAGAATACTCATAACTGGATCTTTTTTGACCTTATTAGAAAAGATAATACCACGTATCATTTAAAAACTTGTTTTTCCACATACGGATTATCGTTTGCCCGTTTATTAACTAAAACCTGATAAAAAAAAGGAGACGATCATGAAGAAGAACAGTTTGACAATCATTTTAAGTTGTGTTGCTGTTTTTTGTTTTTGCTTTTTATCCAATTCATTTGCAGCCAAAAAAAAAATCGTCATCGGGCATCCGGCATGCCTTTCCGGAAAATATGCCAAGGCCGGTGAACAAGCTGTGGGCGGAATAAAAGCATGCATTGACTGGGTGAACACCAACTATGGCGGCGTAACACTTGACGGCAAAAAAGTTCCTCTTGAATACAAGTATTATGATTGTGAATCAAAAAAGGAGTCGGTGACAAGCCTCCTCGGCCGCCTGATTACCGTGGATAAGGTCAATGTGGTATTTGCACCCTACAGCTCGGGTCTGACCCTTCGCGGCGCACCTGTTTCCGAGAGCAACCGGATGCTGTATATGGATCATGGCGGCGCAAACAACAAAATCTTCACGCAGGGGTTCCGGTATGTTGTACAGACCATCGGGCCGGCAACCGCCTATCATGAAGGTACCCTTAATATGATCCATATGACTGATCCTGAAGCAAAAAGAGTGGCCCTTGCGTATGAAGATTCCGAGTTCGCAAAAATGGTTATGGAAGGGGCGGAAACCCATGCTAAAAAACTGGGTTTTGAAATTGTATTTAAACGGACCTATCCAAAAGGTGTCACTGATCTCACTCCGCTTCTTTCAGCCCTGAAAGCGTCCAAACCGGATTTCATTCTTGGTGGCGGGCACTTTGAAGACGGCCAGCTTTTCAACCGCCAGATGGCGGATCTGGATATAAACTCCAATGCCCTGTCTCTTATTGCAGCTGCAACGCTGCCGGCATTTTACGAAGCCCTGACTTCAATGGCGGAAGGCGTTATGGGTCCCTCTCACTGGGAATACGGTGTGAAATACTCAAAATCTGAAGCAAAAAAAGTCGGGATGGAATGGATCGGTCCCGGGCAGGATGAGTTTGTAGCACTTTTCAAAAAGGCAGTAGGCAAAGATACCATCCCGGACTATCATGCGGCGGAAGCAGGCGCTCAGGTTCTGGCCTATGTTCTGGCAGTGGAAAAAGCGAATTCATTTGACACAGATACGGTAAGAAAGGCCCTGGGAGACCTCACCTTCATGTCCTTTTACGGAGGATGGGATATTGATGATTCCGGTCTGCAGGTCGGGCATTCCATGGTAGATGTTCAGTGGCAGGACGGAAAAAGAATTATTGTATGGCCCAGGGAAGCCCGGACCGGGAAACTGGTCTATCCCATACCCACATTTGCAGAAAAAGCAAAAGGCAAAATAGCGACCCCGTGATATAAAATTGAAGTGGCATGAAAGGAAACATCACCATGTTTTTTGAACAGATCACCGGCAATCTGATTCAGGGTCTGGTGTTAGGCTCAGTTTATGGGATGGCTACCATGGGCCTGAGTCTGATATTCGGCGTACTGAAAATCGTCAATGTGGGTCACGGGGCATTTATCATGGTGGGGGCATTTATTACATTATGGCTGTTCAACACACTGGGATTAAGTCCGATTCTGGCTATACCGGCGGCATTTGCCGTCGGCATGCTGCTGGGCCTGCTTTTTTACTATACAACCATGAGACGGTTGATAAAAGCGCCTGAACTGGCAAGCCTCCTGGCCACGTTTTCAATTGGAATTCTGCTGGAAGAGGTGATTAAACTTATTTTCGGTTCAGAATTTCGCGGCTACAACTGGGCAGTGGGCAAATTGAATCTCGGTGTGACGGTTCTGCCCATGTCAAAACTGTATGCATGTATCGGCAGTGCAATCATTGCCCTGCTGCTCTATATATGGTTCAATAAAACACGCGCAGGAACAGCCATGCGAAGTGTTGTGGAAGACAGTGAAGGAGCCCGTGTATGCGGTGTCAATGTGGATGGCACCTATGCCATGAGCTTTGCCATTGGCATCGGACTGACCGTGGTAAGCGGTGTGCTTCTTACGATGTTTATCCCTGTCGGCATAAATCCGTATATGGGCGGCGGGTATACACTCAAGGCTTTTGTCATTGCCGTCCTGGGAGGCCTCGCTTCCCCATACGGAGCTTTTTTCGGGGGGCTGGTCTTCGGGCTCATTGAAAATGGTTCATATATGTTGTTTGCACTGATACCGGGAGTTGAACCGTTTGCACTGACCCGGTTTCTCTCATTTGTCATATTGCTTATCATACTTTTAATCCGACCCACCGGACTATTGAGCACAAAATGAAAACAATCTCAAAATACTATCCCTTGCTGCCTGTACTTGCTGTCTACTTTATCATGTTTCTGGTTGGTAAAAATGTATCCGGCATGTGGCAGCTGGTTGCCATGCTTCTTTTTTACTGTGCCCTTGGGCAGGCATTTAATATTTTTCTCGGTATGACCGGGTATGTGGATTTTGGTTATGTTGCATTCATGGGCGTAGGCACCTACGGCATGGCAGTGACCATCACACAGCTGGCCCATGTGGAAGGACTTGGTTTTCTTGTTATCACTATCGGCTTTCTCATGGCATTGCTGTTTTCCACCCTTTTATCGCTCGCTGTGGGTGCTGTCGCCCTGCGATTGAAGGGCGCGTATTTTGCCATCGCCACGATAGGTGTGAATGAAGGGCTCAGGTTTTTTATTGAAGGGGCGCGGATCTGGAACGGTTCAGAGGGATTGATATTTATGGCTGAACTTAACCAGATTCTTGGAAGAAAAACAGCAAGCGCGCTTGCCACTTTCTGGGCTGATATCATGGTGCTTTTTATCGCGATGTCTGCAGCATATGTAACGCTGCTGTTCATGCGAAGTAAAATCGGTTACGCACTGACCGCATTACGGGAAGATGAGGAGGCTGCCAAAGTAATGGGTATAAATGTAACCAAATATAAAATTATCGCCTTTATTACCAGCGCCTGTTTTGCCGGTCTTTTGGGTGCTGCATCATGGGCGTTGAAAACACCGTATGTGTTCCCTCCCGAAGTATTTGAGATTCATTATACCATTGAGGCAATCATTATCGTTCTTCTGGGTGGTGCCGGAACCCTTCTGGGACCGGTAATCGGCGGGCTGATTTACGGGTTATCCAAATATTACCTATCAATCTACATGCCGGGATTTCAGCTGTTGATCTTTGCCCCGATAATCATTGTTATTATCGTTATCTTTCCCGAAGGCATAATTGGGATGCTGAAAAACCGGTTCAAGGATACCAGTCTTGCCAGGTTTATAATTTAGAATCGTAGTGGGTAAAAAAATGGCATTATTAGAACTGAAAAATGTTACGAAAGAGTTTGGCGGGCTGGTGGCTGTAAATCAGGTAAGTCTGGAAATTGACTCCGGTGAATTTGTCGGAATTGTGGGGCCCAACGGCAGCGGGAAAACCACTCTGTTTAATGTAATCAATGGGGTGTTTTTCCCTGAAAAGGGAAACATTATTTTTGATGGCGTTGATATTACACGATTACCACCGTTTAAAAGGGCACCATTGGGAATCGGCCGCACATTCCAGATCCCAAGGCCTTTCAGTTCAGCCACTGTCAGAGAAAATGTGGCGGTGGGCGCCATGTTCGGCACATTAAGTAAAAAAGTGAATGTGGACGATTCTCTTGAAATCGCAGATCAGATTATTGATCGAATCGGGCTCCATGAATACACCGGCAAACAGGCAGGAACGCTCACACCGGTAGAAAAAAAGCTCATGGAGATCGCCCGCGCTCTTGCAATGAAGCCCAAACTCCTGCTTATGGATGAAGCCATGGCAGGCATGCATCCAAATGATATTGACCAGATGGTTGATTTAATTAAAAAAATTGCTTTGGAAGAAAAAATTGCCATTGTCAGCATGGTGGAACATATCATGCGGGCGGTTGTGGGGATGGTGGAAAAAGTCATTGTACTGCATCAGGGCAGTAAAATTGTTGATGCGCCCACAAAAGAAGCACTGGAAGACCCGAAGGTAATCGAAGTATATCTGGGCCATCCGCCGGAGGAAACGCATGCTGTCAGTTAAAAATCTTGAATCAGGATATGGCCCGATGCAGGTGTTGTGGAAGCCGAGCCTTGAAATAAAAAAAGGAACGATCACATCGCTGCTGGGGCCAAATGGCGTTGGGAAAAGCACATTGCTTTCAACCGTTTTCGGATCAATTGAACCATGGACAGGAACCATTGTATATGAAAATAAAGATGTGACCCATCTGCCTACCCACAAAAAAGTGGAAGAAGGTATTGCACTGGTACCTGAAGGCAAACACCTGTTCCCAGGCATGACCGTCTATGAAAACCTGACCATGGGTGCCTACCTGAAAAAAGCGCTTAAATATAAAGAGGAATCCATGGAACTTGTGTATACACTTTTTCCCCGCTTAAAAGAGAGACGCAAACAGATGGCAGGATCCCTGAGCGGTGGCGAACAGCAAATGGTGACAATCGGCCGGGCGCTTATGACAAAGCCGAAACTCATTATGCTCGATGAACCCAGCCAGGGGCTTGCCCCCAAGCTGGTGGGTGAAGTGTTTGAAACCATCCTGAAAATGAAGAATGAAATCGGCCTGACAATTCTCCTGGTTGAACAGAATGCTGATGCGTCCATAAATGCCGCAGATTATGTATATATTATGCATGAAGGAATGATCAAAGCCGAAGGCACACCAGATGAAATTAAAGGTTCAAAAGATATTCGTGAAGCTTATCTTGGTAT
>JAUXDD010000027.1 GCA_030618465.1 Desulfobacteraceae bacterium | reverse complement strand
AAAATAGTTGTTTTTTTCGTCAGCCGGCTGGACTCCTTTCATGATTTTAAACGGTGAAATTTTTGATCCAGGATCAGTAAAGTATCCAACTGGTTCAGTAAGCTTAATTTTTTTCACGTCAAGATCAACCTTGTCACCGATTTCTACCCTCTTCATGGCCCCGTTAAACCAGGCATAATCCGGTTTTGCCGATTCCTTCCATTTGAATTCTCCTTTTTTGAAATTGTAATCCGGCATGCCGTATTTGTCTTTGACAGGTTTACGCTTTTTATCACCTGCCTTTGACCAGTCCCACCATGTTTTTGTTGGTTTGCATTTGGCATAAACAGGCGTATGGCAGGTATTGCAGGCAACATGCTCACAATGTTTGTTCAAGTGGTGATCCAAAAGGCTGTCCCCATAATGTGGTTTTCCTGTATGACACCCCTCACACGAAACCTTTCCTTCCACTGCCGCCACCGAGGTGCTTCTTCCGCTTATTTTATGATTCCGGGTTTTATGGCATTCGGCACATTGAAAATCGTAGCCGCCCATATGAATATCGCAGTTTCGTTTTGGTTTGATTAACTCTTCCGACATATCCGCATGTTTTATACCATCCCCGCCGCCGCCGCTGAAATGGCAGCTGCCACAGGTTTTCCTGCTGGTTTTACCAACATTTTTTGCTACATGTAAAAGATCCACTGCAGGATCAGGCATACCTGCTTTGGGTGGATCCTTTTTATAGGTGCCTGTTGTATCATGACAGATCAGGCAATCAATTTTTGTTTTATCTGAAAAATCAAATGTATCGTCTTTCCATCCGTATCCTGCGTGACAGCTTGTGCAACGAGACTCGTTGCTGATTGGGCTGATTCAGTAATTATTGATGGCTGTGGATCTTTTGCCGTGATTAATTTTCTTTTCTTTGCAAAGGGTATACGGTGACGGACCTTCCCATAGCCAGTGAACTGAACTTAACATGTCTTCTCCCGCATTTGCATGGCATCGCAGGCACTCTTTGGTGACCTCGATTGCTCCAGGATTTACGCCAAGCTTTACAAAATCGGCATGATCCGGCACTTTTTTCACGTGGCATCCTATGCAGTCCACCGGCCCTTCAGCCATTTCCTGGTGACATCCCATGCATTGAAGATGGTAAGCTGCTTTCAATCCGACACGTTCAGGATGATCAGACATGAAAGATTCCTGATGACATGCAGAACACCTTGTGGTTTCAAGTGCATTTTCATCAGCTGGTCGGTAGTGATGACAGGCCGAACAGTCTCCAACAGATGCAGCGTGTTTACTGTGCATGAAGCGCACAGGGCCGTACTGGTCATCCTCTTTATTTATTATAGGGCTGTCCAAAAGAAAATAACTATTATCAATATCATTGACCGATAATTTCATTTTCCGGAGTTTTTGCTGCCGGAAAAGACGGCATTCATCAACCACTTTATCCACAAAAGGTACAACCTCGGCAGCCCTTTTGCTTGCTTTTGCCTGGTCTTCAGCTATCCAGTTATCCGAAACATCATCAGCTTTTGGAGTTTTAGCACCATAAGCACTCTGGGGTGTTGCACTGGTTATTGACAAAACCAATACAAAAGAGAAAGAAACCAGCAGAATTGTTTTTATGTTTTTATTTTTCATCAGAAACCTCCTTGACTTGCACATTCAGCACCGGAAGCCAGGTGACGGCCAGACGATATATGAACATTAATGTTGAAATAAGCCCCACTGTAACAGCAATTTCACCAATTGAAGGAAAATATGCTGTTTTGCTTACCGGAGGTTGATATCCTACGATGAACACATTAATCCGGTTCAACACCACACCGCCCACAATAAGCGTACTTGCTGCAAACAGCCATTTGCGCGAACTTCTTAATTTTTTAGATAAGAGTATAAACCATGGAATAATTACACCTAATAAAACCTCGGCAAGAAAAGAGTTTGTCTGATATGTGCCGTCCAGGAGGTAAACATATGTCCCGCGATAAAACATATCCCCGAGTTTCAAGGCACCGTATAGTCCGAGCAGCCAAATAGTAATTTTAGTCAAAGGGGTTAATATTTCCATTTCGGAATCCAGTTTAAGCGAAGATGTTGCAATGGTTGTTTCAAATACAACCATGGGATATCCAAGCGCAATAGCAGAGGTGAGAAAAAGAAGCGGTAATATTGGTGTATACCACAGGGGATGAAGTTTTGTGGGCGCTATAAGCATAAGTGATCCCAGACTTGACTGATGCATGCAGGAAAGCACTACACCGGCTATGATAAATACCCACATAATTTTTCCCAGCATTTTGTCAATAACAGTGATAATTCGATCAATCAAACCATTAAAGTTCGACAAAAAACCTTTAAAATTGACGTTTCCTTTAAACCGTTCTGCCACAATCGGGAAAAATTCAATATACAAAACCGTCAGGTAAAACATAACGCACATAGCCACTTCGAACAAGACTGAGTTGGTATTCCAGAAAAACATGGGTTTCCAGATAGCCCAGGATCGTCCGATGTCAACAATCAGACCGAGAACGACAAAGGTATATCCCAGGGCAGCAGTAAGAATCGCCGGGCGAACCACCGGTTCATAATAATGGCGGCCTAAAATATGGGCAAGCGCGGCAGTGGTAAATCCTCCTGCTGCCAGTGCGACACCGGAGCCGACATCAATGCCAATCCATAATCCCCACGGACGGGCAGTGCTCAAGTTAGTTACATAACCAAGACCGCCAATAAACCTGGCAGCTATAGTAATAAAAGCAACCCCCATCAGCACAGAGAGAACTATCACGCCCGGGGTCCAGAATTTTGCGTTTACAGGGCAGGGTTTATGATGATGCATCTGAACCTCCTTTATCTTTATTTTTGGCTTTATTAGTTGTCCACATTATTCCGCCAAGCAGTCCATAGAGCAGGGCCGGCGACCAGAGATAACTGAACAAAGAATGCTGAACAGTCTCAGACAGCCTGGGTATGGGCTCTGGAATGACTTTGGTAAACCCGAGTTTTTCAAAGGGTGTGTCAGATATATACATCCATGATGTCCCACCTGCTTCATGTTCCCCGTAAATATGCTGGATATATTTTGCCGGTAAATCACTGATTTTATTTTTTGCAAGCACAAGCAGAATATTTCGTTTGCCAAAGGTAATTGCTTCAACCGGGCATACTGCAACGCAGGCCGGTTTTCCACCTTCTCTAATGATGCGGTCAAAGCAGAAAGTGCATTTTTGTACCTTTGGCGTAATCGGATTCGTGTACTCATATGCAGGGATTTCAAAAGGACAGGCAACCATGCAGTAGCGGCACCCGATGCATCTTCCTGCGTCATAATGCACAGTCCCGTTCTCCTTTTTTGTTAAAGCGCCGGCAATGCAGGCTGAAACGCAGGCAGGGTCCTGGCAGTGCATGCACTGCACTTTTGTAAATACAGGTACCAGTTTGTCCCTGTCATCAATTTTTCCGGAACTGTGCCGGTTAACAATTGTATACGTTTTTTCGTCCGGCCTTCGATCTGTCTCAAACACCACCGGGTCATCAAAGGGGATATCCGGAGGCGGAAGACTGTTTGCATCATTGCATGCCTCTTCACATTTTCTGCATCCAACGCACCGGGTCAAATCAACCAGGCATCCATAGGGGTCCGGCGGCGCTTTTGATACCCATGCAGCTCTTGCTTTTCCCATACCGGCTGATAAAAGGGCACTGGTGGCGCCCATTACCTTGAAAAATCCACGACGGTTAAGTTCCATAATTATTTCCTTTTATTTCGACTAACGAACAATTGCCGCCTTTACATTTGGAAATGCTTCCATGTTTGTATGGGGCAAAAACAATGCGGACGTAAATTCATCCATGAATTCATTATTGCTGGAAAAATCAATGTAGGTCATGCTGTTTGACACTTCAATGGCTTCTTTTCTGTATTTTTCCGAAAGCAGTGCCATATAGGCGCCTGCAATGGAACTGTTCCCCATATACTTGAATTTACTTCTCTCGATATCCGGCAGCAGACCTATGGTTACAGCCTTGTCAATATCGAGAAACTGCCCGAACCCCCCTGTAATAATAACACGATCCACCATTGAAAAGTCCATCCCGGCCTGGTTTAAAAGAACCATAAACCCCGCATAAACAGCGCCCTTACTGCGGATAATGTTGTCAATATCCGATTCTGTAAAAATAATGTCCCGTTCAACGGACGTCTCGTTTGCAAAAGCGACAATAAATGCGTGCTCATCACCACTCTTTATATATCTCGGGTGTGTTGAATCAATACTGAACTTCCCATTTGGCTGAATGATTTTTTTGAGCAACATTTCAGAAATAAGATCAATCATCCCTGAACCGCAGATACCGCGGGGCAACGTATCGCCAACAACAGTAACCACCGGATTAAATGTTTCAGGATCAATAGAAACTTTCTCAATTGCGCCTTCTTCAGCACGCATGCCCCACCGAACCCCACCACCTTCAAATGCAGGGCCGGCAGAACACGATGCCGCCATCAGCCAATCCCTGTTTCCTAAAACAATTTCACCGTTTGTGCCCACATCAATAAACATCGTTAAGGGCTCTTCCCTGTGCAACCCTGTATAAAGAAGTCCAGCAACGATATCTCCACCCACATAGCTCGCAGGGCTTGGCATGACAAACACTGCAGCAATCGGGTTAACCTTAAGACCAATATCTTCCGCCCTCAAAATCGGGAAGGAAGAAACCGACGGAATATACGGGTCACGTCTAATGTGCCGCGGTTCGATACCAAGCAATAAATGGGTCATGGTCGTATTCCCTGAAATTACCACATTATCTATTTGTTCACGATCCACGTCAGCGCTGTTAATGGCCTCGTTTATAAGTCCGTTTATCGTTGAAAGAACCATTTTACTTAATTTACTGACACCATCTTTTTCAGCACAGACAATCCGGTTAATCACATCATCTCCGCAAGCGGCCTGCCGGTTATGACCTGATGTTGCAGCCAGAATTGATCCATTTTCCATATCGACAAGATATACTACTATTGAAGTTGTCCCGACATCTACAGCGATGCCAAATGAATTTGCTGGCAGATTTCCGGGAACAACCTCCAATACTTCACTTGAACATTTTTTCTTGACAACAGAAACGGTAACATTCCAGTCTTCACCCCTCATGGCACCTGCTAACCCGCGCATTGCCTTTATCCCAATGTTCATTCTATCGATATCAACACCGCTTTTTTTAAGACAGCGATTCAGTCTGTCAAGATCACTGATCGAATCTTCAAGTGTAGGCGGATTCAATTCAAGCGGAATCCGGCTAAGCATTGGGGATATCCCTTTAACCATGCCTTTTAACTCTTCTGTCACCTGTTTGCCGGTACCGGCGATTCTCAGTTTCTTTTCCAGAACTTCCTCCGGAATTTTTACGGTGACATCACCCTGCACCGTAGTCTGGCATGCAAGAACATATTTTTTTCTTTTCTCTTCATCATTTAAAAGCGGTGTGGGGGCGCTTTCCACCATCCCCGACTCGACCACAAGCTTACATTTACCGCACACGCCCTTGCCGTTGCATGAGGCGTTTAAAGGAATATCCGCAGCCTGTACGGCCTCAAGAAGTGTCGTGTTTTCTTCAACCAGGACATCTTTATTATCAGGCATAAAAACAACCTTAAACCTGTTTTTCTCTGGTTTGTCAGGTATGTCATCAATATTTTTCCCTCCTCTTTTGTCCATAAACCACACAGGACATGATGAACGAAATTTGCAGTGAATCTCTGGGTCAGGACATTCAAGGCACTCTTCACACATATATTTATCGTGCTTCATGCACATGTAGCTTGTTTCTCTGTCCGGGTGATTTGCACACTTTCCCATCTTATCTCCTTATTAGTTGAGAATATTTTCGATAGCTTCTGTAAAAACATCTTCAGGCTGAATCCGCACCAGAGGCCTGACTTCTTTTCGATCAACATTTTTCATTAAAACACTTAATCTTTCAACTTCCATGCCACGTATGATAATATAGACACAATCAATCTTATTAGTCACCTCATTTTCTTGTATCAATTTAATTTATCTAAATATTTTGTTATATTTAGGCATTTTAAAATAAACATCTAAAATTAAATTGACAAATCAGCAAACGTTACTTAAAATTAAAATCCATTAACATGTAACGCAACAGTAACGTTAGACCTGATCTTTAAGGCTCATGTAAAATGAAAAATTCAAATCAAATACTGGATTCACGATTTTCCGGTTTACTCCTGGAATCAATGGCGGGCGGGGTATTTACCCTTGACGAAAATGGAATAATAACAACCTGGAACCCCTCAATGGAACGGATTACAGGATATACTGCTGATGAGGCTGTGGGAGAAAAATGCGAGATGTTAAATTTTAACCAATGCTTCAAAAAAAGCTGCCCGTCAGGCGTTAGTGAATGCGGTATTTTTGAACAGGGAGCGGTTGATTCCAAAAAATGCATGCTCCGCCACAAGAATGGATATGATGTACCTGTATTAAAAAGCGCCAGACTGGTATTGGATGAAAGCGGCACGGTCAATGGCATTGTTGAAACAGTAACCGACCTGACAGAACTGCAAAAAACCAGACAAAAAATGGAAGAAGCCGAACGCCGTCTTGGTGAGATTCACAGGCTTGACAATATTATTGGCAAAAGCCACGCCATGCAGGAGATTTTTTACTCCATCCGGGTTGCGGCTGCAAGTGATGCCACGGTACTCATTCAAGGGGAAAGCGGTACGGGAAAGGAGCTTGTAGCCGGAGCTATTCACTACAACGGCCAGCGTAAAGATATGCCCTTTATCACGGTAAACTGCAGTGCCCTTTCCGAATCCCTGCTTGAAAGCGAGTTGTTCGGACACATTAAAGGCGCTTTTACCAGCGCCATCCGTGATCGCGTCGGCCGTTTTGAAGAAGCTGAATCCGGTACGATTTTTTTAGATGAAGTGGGCGAAACCAGCCCGTTTATCCAGGTAAAACTGCTTCGGGTCCTCCAGGAACGGGAAATAGAACGGGTTGGTGAATCGAAAAAAAGAAAAATTGACATTCGAATTATTACGGCGACGAATAAAGATCTTTACAGTCTTGTCAGAGAAGGCAATTTCCGTGAGGACATCTATTATCGTCTGAAGGTTTTTCCCATTACCATACCGCCACTCAGAAATCGAAAAGAAGACATTCCATTGCTTGCCAGTCATTTTATAACAACTCAAAATAAAAAAACTGGAAAACAGATAAGCGGTATTTCTCAGGCTGCCATGCGAATTCTTATGGATTATCCCTGGCAGGGCAATGTACGGGAACTGGAAAATGCTATTGAGCATGCCTTTGTGCTTTGCTCGGAAGGCCAGATTGATATCTTTGACCTGCCGGTTGAAATTCGACAAATGGAGTATCGGCCGTCATTTCAAAAGAACATATCACCTTCGTCTCCTCCCTTAAGGCAAAAAAAGAAAATTACCCGCGAATTCCTTCTTGAACTTCTTGACGAATGTGACTGGAACAAGGCGGAAGTAGCCAGGCGGGTGGGTGTGAGCAGAACGGCCATATGGAAATATATGAAAAAGTGGAATATACCGCTTCAGAAAGAGTAAAAACAATTGGCCTCAGACACGCTCTATTTCTTGAAAAATTTCGATGTGATCCCGTAACGGCGCATGATTTGTTGCAGCGCCTGTCGTTCCAACCTGCAGGATCGGGCTGCCTGGGTTACATTACCATTGCTGGCAGAAAGCAATTCACCGATATAATCGGTATTAAACCGCAGCAGCGTCTGTTCCTTGGCTTCCTTATAAGGCAATTCCTGAAGCGGTTGACGGCTTCGCACTTTTCCGGGCAATACTTTATTAAAATCCACATCCCCGGGTTTGATTTCATCAGATCCTGAAAATAAAATTCCCTGAATAATCACATTCTCCATTTCACGGACATTTCCGGTCCATGGCCTTTTTAAAAAAAGGTCCATCAATTCAGGCGACAATCGTTTTACCGGCTTGTTTAATTCAGCCGAATGTTTTTCAATCAAATGATTGGCAATTAAAGGAATATCCTCAGGATGCTCCCTTAAGGGCGGAAGCTCTATAGTCAAGACATTTAATCGGTGATAAAAATCCTCCCGAAATTCATTTTTGGAAATTTTGCCGAGCAAATTCTGATTTGACGAAGTAATGATGCGGACATCTACCCGTATTGATTTGGTGTCACCCAACGGCTTGATCTCTTTTTCCTGAAATACCCTGAGCAGTTTGGTTTGAAAGGTGGGACTGACATCACCGATCTCATCTAAAAAGATTGACCCATTGCGGGCTTCCTGGAACAACCCTGCCCTGTTCTGAGTAGCATGGGTAAAAGCACCTTTTTTGTAACCAAACAGCTCACTCTCAAGTATGCTTTCCGGAATAGAGGGACAGTTTACCGCCACAAACGGCCCCCGACTTCGGTTACTCAAGGAGTGTACAGCCTTGGCAGTCAAGTCTTTCCCCGTTCCTGTTTCACCGGTAATCAGCACTGTGAAATCCGTTTTTGCCGCAATTTGGATAATTTCATAAACCTTTTTCATGCGGGCACTTTTCCCCACAAGATCCTGAAATACATGAATATCCAAACATTCTTTCTGAAGTCTTAAATTTTCACGCAGCAGAGTACTTCGTTCAAGAGCTTTTTCAAGCCGGAGTACCAGCGCATTATGGTCAAACGGCTTGGTAATAAAATCGTAGGCGCCGTTTTTTATGGCTTCCACCGCCAAATCAATACTGCCGAATGCCGTCATGATAACAACCGTAATGTCCGGTGATTCCCTTTTTATTAGTTCAAGAAGCTCCAGTCCGTCCATTCCCGGCATTTTGATATCTGCAAGGACTAGATCAAATCGATTGTTTGAAAGCATACTCAGCGCCATTTCCCCTGACGAAGCGATTTCAACCCTGTATTCCAGCGCAGGCTCAAGGCTCCGTTTCAGAAGCTGCTGCATATCCATTTCATCATCAACAACCAGAATTGATCCGATCATCCTTTATCTCCTGCACCATTGGAATTTACAGGCAAAACAACTGTGAATGTCGCCCCCTTACCCGGCATGCTGTCCACGGAAATATGCCCCCCATGATTTTTGATTATACCATAGCTAACGGACAAACCCAACCCGGTCCCCTCCCCGGTCGGCTTGGTTGTAAAAAAAGGATCAAAAATACGTGATAGATTTTTCTCTTCAATGCCGTATCCCGTATCTGCGACCGCAATGGTAACATCCCGGGTGCCCCTGTTGTACGCCGTTGACAACCGGATAGTCCCCGATTTCCCCACCGCATGAGTTGCGTTTAAAATCAAATTCATCAGCACCTGCCTGGTTTTCTTTTCATTCAATAAAAGCGGCGGGGTATTCATATCATAGTCTTTTTCTATTTTGATGTGATACAATTCAGAATGATGCTCAACAAAATTCAAGACCCCATCAATAATTTCATGAATCCTGACTGAATCCCTGGCCGTGGGAGAACTCCTGGCCACACTGAGCAGATCCTCTATTACGGATCTACAACTTTTAACATGTTTTTCAATGGTTTTAAGATCAGCATACCGTTCAGTGCCGATATCTTCATCCCGTATCAGCATCTGGGCATATCCGAGAATAATACCCAAAGGATTGTTTATTGCATGGGCAATTCCCGCTGACAGCTGTCCAATGGAAGCCAGCTTTTCCGTCTGGGCCATCTGGTTTTCAATAAGTCGTCTTTGTTCAATATCCTTTACCAGGAAATGGATGGTATCATCTTTTTCAGGCGGGCTATTGTCCATACCGCCACTCACAAGAGACCGCTTATCACTGCCGTCGCTACATTTCAAGGTAACTTCGTAATTTGAAACAAAACCTTTTTTTACAATTGATGAAATAATTGATTTCCAGTCCGCTTCGCTTGCAAAAAAATTATTGAATCTTTTTTGCTTTAAATCCCTGTCCGCATCATTGAATCCAAGCATCTTATATCCGGCAGGATTCATATCTACAATAACACCATCTTTTTCAGCAACCAGAATCATGTCCCTTGAAACCTCAAAAATACGGCGATATTTACTTTCAGAAACAGCCAGAGACGCGGTCCGTTCAACAACCAGGTTCTCAAGATTCTGGCTCAGATATAAAAGTTCCTGGTGAGCCGACTGCAATGCCTGTTTATCTTTTATGACTTGTTGGTGAATTTTCCAGATTCTTTCAAAAAAGAGCGTCACAGATGCGACAAAAATAAACATAAGTGTATTGACAGCCCCGGTATATGGCCGGATAATGTTCCACATCGATTCACTGCCGGAAAACAAGAAATGCCACTTCAGAATATGACCGATGGATCGGGACATGGCAAAAGCGATAAATCCGCAACAAATCCAAAAAAGATAGATCCATATGACATTGGATTCATCACTTTTTTTCAGCTCAACAATTTTACTCAAACACATAAATGAAAGAATAATCATTAAAATCGAGCCGAGAAGATTGACAAACCAGATGGGTAAAAACGGAAGGGTCATTGGTCATCACTCCTTGACCTCATAGAAACAGCGGTTTGCGAATGATTCTCAGATACAAGATGCGATAAGCCAAGGTTCAAAAAGAAAAGAGCAGGCACGCAAAATAAATAATCCAGGCTTGCCAGGTAATAGAATATCTCAAGGGCACGCATTCTGCTTTCCGACTGAATACGAATATGCGTCAGGTCGATAAGATTGACCTGAATGACACCCAACTGCTCATCCAAAAGATGCAGAAAAAATACATCAATATTCCACAGGATAAAAAAGAATGCCATATACTGTATGTACCGCCACCCGGTCTCTTTGACAAGCTGCCTGCGCCGCAGCCAGTGAATAAAAAATCCCATGGAAATCATGAAAAAAAGATGCGCTATCTGATGAACATATATGCCTTCCGGCATGCCGTGTATCTGGGTAGCACAAACAACATCCGGGGAAAACACCATCGCGGCGGTGAGAAAAAAAAACAGCCTGCAAATTATATTTTTTATAGGACGCATGAGCTGAAGGTTTCTTAAAAGTAAAAATACCGCAGAGAACACTGTGATTACGGAGATGGTGATTAAAAAAAATAGATTTCTCTGTGGACCCGGTGACTTCGGCAATAAAAAAAAGACTTTTTACCACTTCATCAAGAGTCTGTATTAAATTGTTTTTTTATATACTTATCATACAAAAGTACGACAAAAAACCAGGTAAGGTAGATCAGCAGAATAGAGACCACGTACCAAAAGACCGCCCCGATCAGAATCACTTCACCGTCATAATTGATAAATTTAAAAATATATGCCTGGCCAAAATTCTTCAGCAGGTTGTCGGACTTGAAAGCTTCGTTAACATATGCCAGCATCAGGAACACTGGAAGATATTTTGTCAGCAGACTTCCTAACAGCCCCTCAAAAAAAAAATTATAATAAGCACTGTTGAGCCTGGCCTGATCGATATTTTTAGCCATTGCTTTTCCCTGATCCGTATCTTTCAAGGCCAGGGCTTCTTTTCGGAGATCAAACCAGTAATCAAACTCTTTTTTCAATTCAACATATCGTTTTGTTTTATAAATTTTACTTAAGAATTTTGTCACAGCAACAGTCACGACGACTACCGCCAGTATCATAACAGAAGGGCCCATTGGACTCAGCGGAGTCAGTATAAAGTCAATGCCTTTTGCAATATAATGAACAAGCGCCATTAACTTCAGCCATGTAACATCTAAAAATTTATTCATTTTAATTGCAAATTAAATGCTAAGTCAAGGAGAAGGACGAATGTCCTTCCCCTTTTTGCTTTATGTTATGGTTACTTTCGATTCTATTATATCAGATCATATCCAGATTTCAATTTTGAAAAATCGGAAGAACAGAAAAAACAGGGTTATTGCCAAAACAATCTTCAAAGTTTTTTCACTGAACAGCTTCTGGGCTCGGCTGCCCAGCATACCACCAACAAAACCACCGATAATAATGGAAATCATCAACACCATATCCGGAAGATAGCTATTAAGCAAATAACCAATGAATGACCCGATACTGCTGAAACAGGTTCCAATGAGCGAAATGGGCACTGCAACATACATGGGCAACGCACCCAGCGTGGTCATGGCAGGGACCAGCAAAAACCCGCCGCCTATACCGAAACTCCTGGAAACAATACCAATACCAATACCCAGAATGCCGAACAGCAAGGGGTTAATGGTAAACTCTTCGCCCCAGAATTTGAAACGGTAATCAGTTAATCCGGTTTTAATCGCCTCAATTCTTCCCATTTCAACTGATGTACCACTGGCTTTGGCCGTAGCAACAGCTTCATTGAATTTTTTAGTCATGGCTTTAATATTTTTACGTTTTGCCATGACCTTGGGTGAAAGTTCATAAAGGGTCCGGATACCCATAATCACCACCAGAACGGCTAGCCACTCCTTATATGAACTCATGGGTAAATATTTGGTCGCATATTGTCCCAGCCAAATGGAACCGAGAAAAATACCCACGCCAAAAGAAATTCCCACCGGCCATGCCACCCGTTTTTCCTTAACGGCATACCGATAGAATGATCCAAGGGGTGAAAAAAGGGTCAAAGCCATGTTTGACGGACGAAGCACATTTGCCGCATTAATACCGATAGGGCCGGCAGTTTGAACAATCATCACCTGAAAAGCCGCCATCAGCATACCACCCGCAGCGCCGATCATGGAAAAATAAGTGCCCACCAGGATCGCACCAATGATTACCCAGAGGGGATTCATGTAACGCCCACCCATGTTCAGCCAAAACCCATTGGATTTAACACTATAGCTTCCTGATTTTACATTATTTACATACACATCAAACGCAGTGTTCGGCGGTGTATGGCGAAACGTCTTAAAAAAAGCTTTAAATTTACCGGTTTTTTTATCCAGCTGGATCGATGTCCCTTTATCCCAGTAATTTTGTGTTTTGTTGTAATCTCCAAGAATGGTACGGGCATTAATCGTAACATTGCCGACTTGCGTCTTTTCTTTAACAATGGTATTAATACCAAATTTACTTTCATGGGCATACCTGAAAAAATCCCATTCGGCTTTTGACTTAATGGTGGACAGTGCTGATCTTGCTTCTGCATCAAGGGTGTCAAATTTTGCCAGCTTGAACATGGTGGTTTTATAAAGCCCCCTTTTCCCTTTTTGCGTAAAAAAAGACGGCCCGCCGAATTTCTTTTGAGTAACAGCCCCAAACTTTTCAGGATTTGAAGTCAGCATATAATACAAAGCAGGTATTGCTGTATCATCGGTAAACCCTTTTTTTGTCCCATCTTTTCTAAGGGTCTTGGTTTCATGCACACCGTTCGTATCTTTGGGTGCAAAGGTTTCCTGAGATGAAATCACAATGTAAAGATTCTGGCCAGGGTCTATGGTCCCTTCAATGGTCACGACATCGCCGGCTTTGTAATCCGTTTCGGAAACAGTGGCTTGCGTGCTACAGAAGCCAGCACCGGCAGAAATAAAAACCAGTGCTATGGATAATAACATGATTGAAGATAATGATTTTTTCATTAAACGACTCCTTTGATTATTTTATAAAAAATTTATGAATCCAGTGTGTTACCGACTACCGTGCTTCCTTTCTTTTAGTATTAAATTAATTAGGTTTCGTAAATAAAGTCTAAGCAATCTGTATGCCACCATATTGCCAGTATTTTGATTTTAGAAAATTTTTTATACATATAAAACTATATCAATTTAAATCAATGAGATAACTTAAAATATGTAAAAACAAAAACTCGTTTAACCATTCTGGAAAGTGTTTGTCGAAGATGAATATTCTGCAATAAAAAAATTGCGAAAATGATGAATTAATTTAAATTCTCTGTTATTTTAAATAGATTTAAAACAGCAATAAAATTATATCAGTGCAATATAAATTATGCGGCATTTTGCTTTCGAGTTCTGTTTTGAAACAAAAATTTTTAGTTATTTTAATTTAAGAACTCCTGTTTTTCCTAATATTATGTGCAATTTTAAGATGTTAAGTTTTTTTGAAAAACAAACTCCAAATTACGTATGCAGTGGTATGGATATTGCTGATTTAGAATTCATTTATGGCCCGTGTCTTTCCCTGGCATGGGTCTTGTCCGCAGTCAATAAAATCGTTGATTTAACTGTTTAAAGCACTAAAATGGAATAAAAAACATGAAAGGAAACTAAAAAAATGGATGCGTCATTTTTTAAATCAAGGGCCATTAGATACCAGTTTCTCTCCACAATGTATCGCGATGAGATACCGATGGTGATGATTGCCGCAATGCAAAAGGATGAATTCCTTGATGGACTTCTGGAATCGGTAAAAGGCTGCGGGTTCATTGACCTCATGAGTGGAGCCGAGGGGATGAGTTTATATTTGAAGAGCGGTGACGCTGAAAAAATATATAAAGAATTGAGCTATGAATATGCCGATCTGTTTCTGAATGCCGGTCAAAACCCTGTCACACCGTATGAATCCGTCTATGTGACCAGAGAGCCGGTCGTGATGCAGAAACCGGTCTTTGAACTGAAAGAATTCTTTCGCAAGGCCGGTGTTCACAAATCTTCTGACTTTAAAGACCTGGAAGAGCACATTGCAGTTGAAATGGAACTGCTCCGTTACCTTCTGGAAAAAGGCAATGAAGATTTGTACAAGGACTTTTTCAAAAATAAATACATCAAGTGGGTGGCTTCTTTTTGCGATCAACTGGCGGCATCGGCCCAAACCGATTTTTATCAGGCATTGGCCCATTTTACAAGGGGGGCGTTAATGTGTGAGAACATGCGCATTGACGGCTTTACCAAGGGCCAGGAAACCACCCGGAAATTAGTCGGGGCGGTCGGCGCTTTGAACCTTGACCCGGCATATTTTACCCTGGCTGAAGGCGCGATAGATCCTGAACCGGACAAAGTAATACCTACCCATTGCTATACCTGCGGCGCGCTCTGCGGCATGACCGCCAAACTGAAAGACGGTATCTTCGTTAGTGCTTCCGGTCTTACCGGCGACCCCAAAGGCGGCGGCAGATTATGTCCTAAAGGAGCGGCGGCACCCAAACACCTGTACTCCCCTTACCGGCTCAAAGCCCCGCTCATCAAAGAGAATGGCCGTTTCCGGAAAGCCAGTTGGGATGAAGCCCTGGACAAGGTGGCTGAAGGAATTAAACAGATTGATTCCGATAAACTCGGATATTTTAGAGGCAATGATTTTGTCAACTGGATTCACGAGGCACTTTTTGACCACATGGGATGTCCCAAAACCACCCACCGGCCCATGTGCGACAATGCCAACCGGATGGCCAATGAACACAACTTGAACGACAAAAGACCCTGGATAAACTATCAGGAATCCGATTATATTCTTCATTTTGGAATGAATGAATTGGCCACCTCCTACGGACAGCGAAAGTCCTCCGAGTTGAAGGCCGCCATCAAAAGAGGCGCCAAACTTGTTGTGTTTGATCCCAGAATGTCCGAGACAGCAAAGGCAGCCACGGAATGGATCCCGATCAAGCCGTCAACCGATGGCGCCGTTGCCATAGCCATGTGTCATGTAATTATTAAAAACGATCTTTTTGACAAGGATTTTGTGGAAAACTGGACACATGGATTTGATGCATTTAAAAAACGAGTCATGGGGGAGGAAGACAATATCCCCAGGACCCCTGAGTGGGCAACCAGAATCAGTGGAGTCCCGGCTGAAACCATAGAACGTATTGCCTTCGAGTTTGCCGGCGCCAGGAACAAGGGCGCATTATCCTGGACAGGGGTTGCTCAGGTCCCCAACGGCATGTACGGAACGGCTGCTCTTCAGGCGCTGAACGGTCTTTGCGGCACTTTTGATGCGCCGGGTGGGCCTTCTTTACCATTTAAAAGAAAATTAAAACCAGCCTGGGGAAAAGGCCAGGAAAAACCGCCCAAGGGTTCTGCGCCCAAACTCGATAAATTTGATATCTGGTCAGGCTGGGCGCCGGCCCATCTGGCAGATGATGTTGATGCCGGAAAAATTAAAGGAATGATTATTTATTTTGGTGATCCGGTACTTTCATGGGGAAATCAGGAAGCCACTATCCAGGCCATTGAAAAACTGGAATTTAAGGCCATCATAGATGCGTATATGTGCAACAGCGCTCTCTTATGCGATGTCATCCTGCCGGATGCCACCTGGCTGGAACAAAGCCAGGTAAAACCTGACTGGCTGTATGAAGCATTTATAGGTTACTATGCTGAGGTCGTTAAACCCATGTATGATTGCCGGCCCATGTGGGAAATAACGGTTCAACTGGCCCGGCGTCTGGGTCTGGGTCAATACTTTCCCTGGAATGACATTGAAGATGCTTTCCGCAATCAAATGGCCGACACACCCTGGTCCTTTGATGAACTGAAAACAAAGGGATTTATTATCACCGATGACGCCCAATATTATAAATATAAAAAATGGGGGAGCATTAATCCGCCGAAAGGCTATGGATCATCAGGAAAAAGTAATACCGGAAAATATAATTTTCTCAATCCAGTTGCCCAGGAAAAAGGCATCGACCCCCTGCCCGATTATAAAGAACCAGATGCAGACCTTCAGCCGGATGCTGAGCATCCCTTTATTTTTGGAAATTTTCGTGTGTTTGAACATGAGCACTCTTCCACCTTCAGCAATTATCAGCTGATGAAATCATGCGGTACCAACACCTTGTGGATAAATACCCTGGATGCCATTAAACTCGGCATCGCTGAAGGTAATAAAGTAAAACTGACATCTCCCTGGGGCTATGTGGAAATGACAGCCAGGCCGACCTGGTTTATCATGCAGGGGGTCCTGGGTTCAGCTGGTGGTTTTGGACACGTCCGCGGCCTTGAAGGTGACCCCAACTATCCACAGTTCGGCGGGGTCAACACGCCAAGTCATATCATGAAACCCAACGCCTCTGATAAAGTCGGCGGCACCACGCTGCTCAAGTATATCAAAACGAATGTTGAAAAAAACTAATAACTAAGCAACAAGGAGGAAACGATGAAAAATGTCTATTTTAAATTTATTTTAACAATGATTTTGTTTTTAGCACTTGCGGGAACAACATACGCATTTAACTATGATTTTCATGGAAAAATGTGGCAGACAATTGGCAACACCGACAATGATGCGGCAATGTATCATTCCCAGAAAAGTGGTAAAACAGATTTTTTCAGTTATAACGGAGATCTTAACGACAAAGGCATGAAAAGCACTATGTACGATGTCATGAGCGAAAACGACTCGGCTCTTTTGGGTCTCACAAAGGCACGGCTCCGGTTTGAAGGTAAAACTGATGACGGACTGGCCAAAATTGTTTACGGTCTGGAGGTCGGAACCTATAACTGGGGCGATACCGAAGAAGAAAAAGGTTTCGGTCTTTCCGGTGACGGCATCAACCAGGAAACCCGTTTTGCCTATGCGGAAGTGGTTATTCCGGTTATCGGAGGACAAGCCCGGGCCGGTCTTCAGCCCACCAAAATCAACGAATGGGTATGGAGCGAAACAGCACCTGGCCTTACCTATCATAGTAAATTTGGCGATTGGAAAACAATGGCAGGCTGGTACCGTGGTGAAGATGGCAAGTATACCGATGGAGACAATGATTATTTTGTAATAAAGGCTGACAACAAACTGAATACAAACATCACCATGGGGCTTTTCGGAATTTATGCAGACCTGCGTAAGTCCGAGACAGACAATCATTATACCTCCGTCAGTGATGCGTACGACAGTGATACGTATTACGCCGGTTTAACCGGAAAATTCAACCAGGACGCTATTTTCAGCAACTTTGACTTTATTTATCAGGGTGGGGACATTGATTTTGATAACGCTACTATTAGGGACCTTGACCGATCCGCCTTGCTGGGAAACCTGACTGTTGGATTCAAAGTAAGTGACAATTTCAAGATTTCCGGGAATATTCTTTATGTCAGCGGTGATAACAATCCGGATGACGGCGATGCGGAAAACTTTGATTCCATTGATGTGGATGTCAAAATCGGTACCATTTTCTTTAAGGATTCGATGCTTGCCGACTGTGACCGGACCATCTCTGACGCGCCGTATATAATGGACAAGGGCCTTGTTAACTATGCTATTCAGGGTGAATATCAGATTAATGAAAAGAACAATCTGAGGACTGCGATACGGTACCTTACCACCGCAGAAGATCTTAAATTCAAAACAAATGAACGCGATAATGATCTTGGGTACGAATTTGATATGTGGTATATTTATCAGGTGAACAAGTATGTTCAACTGAAAATAGATGCGGCATATCTGGTGGCCGGTGACGGGGCCGACCATCTTGCCGCCAGCGACAATTATGAAAGTGATGACATGTATAAATTGGCAACCGGTGTAAAGATCAAATTTTAAAACCAATCAATTATCGTTGCATTTGAAGAAGAAGTATTTTACATAAAAAAGCCGGGGGCAAAAATGCTGCCGGCTTTTTTAATGAAATTTTTTAAATGACCGGATGTCTGGGATATTTTGATACCCTGAGAGGTATTCTTTTGAATTATCTGTTGCCACGTACAATTCTGTTATCATTTATATTTTCCTGTTTTCTCCCTTTAAACTGCGTTAGTGCACTAAAGGCCGCGCCGGATGACATCGCAAGAGAGCTTACTACACTTGAAGCTACTGTCATTAAAGGCTCTGATGAACGATATCTGCTCAATTTGGGATCAGACAATCATATCAAAAAGGGGAGTTTATGGACTTTGTATTCTACAGGGGAACAGGTAATTGATCCCGGTACCGGTAAAAAACTTGGGGCTTTATCGGTGCCGTTGGCAGTATGTAAAGTAATACGGGTGGAAAAATATTTTTCTGAAATAATAATAAAATGTTTTAATGAACCATGTGTCATCCAATCAGGAATTACTGCGCACCGTTTTCGTGATATTAAAACAACATTTCAAGATATTGACGGTTCCTCGTTTCGCCTGTACGAACTGATCCGGACACGGCTCCCCGGACTTGACTGGCAGGGATACCGGAAAATTGAAAACACCGTCCGCACGATTCCGTCTTCTGAAGAAATAGTGATTGCCGCAGACAAAACAAATGTTACCATCTGGAGCGGCGGGGAAATATTGGCCGCATATGAAAAATCTCATTCTACTCTTCCATCTTCCCGGGCATCAATTGGTCAACCGGGGCTGCCGGTGACTGAAAAAACAGAAAATACGTCAATACAAAAAAATATTCCGGGTTTGTCAGGGGGTACGCCGGGGTTAAACACACCTCTGGAAGTTAATAACTATACGGCTGTAACCAGTATTGACCATCCTGTAATCAGTATTGGAATCATGGCACCGGAGGGCTCAGAAACTCCATATTTTATTTATCTTTACAATAAAACTGTGGTGGCCCGGACAATGGACGGAACTGAAAAATACCATTATAATTATAAGGGATTCGGGGATGTGATCAACATGTCGGTTGGCTACAACGGCCTTATATCACTAAATATATATATTCAAAATGAAGGTATGAAATCCAGGCTGCTTAAGTTTTCACCCCGGGGATTTACGGTCCTGTCAAAAAATATTAACTATTTCCTGGAGTTTCCGGTTACCAGTGAAAACGGCATGGAAGTGTCTCTGGTCGGTCAGAATTTTACCGCAGAAGACTTTTTTGACCATGGTATTTTTCGTCTTGGCGTTGATGACACAGGTAAAATCAAGCAGCATGGGACTATAAATATTCCAGCTGGATTCAATCTACCGGGTTCTATTTTTGCTGATCTGAATGGAAACGGAATTCAGGAATTCGTCTTTTATAACGCCGGTGGAAAGCTGGTCATATATGAAGGTGACAAACAGAAATGGAAATCCCCCTCACAGTTTGTCCCCGTTAACTCCATAATGATCGACGACATTGTAAATGAAACCAACGCGCCTGCGGATCTGCCTTTATGGCCAAAACCGACCCTGTTTCAATCCGGCAATCTTATTTTTGCCGTTATACCGGCCAACTACCCGGGGTTCTGGCGTGTTGTGAGCGGCGGCCCCAAAAATGGAGGGATTGGTATTCTTTGTCCCTATGACGGTACTTACACATTCAGATTGTTGAATACCCGGTTTCAGGGGCTGGTCCAATCCGTCTGCATGTATAATAATACACTGTATATTGCTGTTGTTGAAGGAAATACCTTTACCGGGAAGGGGAACACCCATATTTTGACCTTGCCCATTAAAAACTTAAAGAAAAGCCTGAAATAGAAAAAATACCATGTCTCTGCCGACAGGGAGGAGGCGCGCCGCTGTTATGAAAAAATTCTTATCCGCTATTATACTTCTAATGGGGCTGCTGCCGTCTGTCGGCTGCAATCAGGACGAACGACCTGTTAAAGTGGACTTAAGCAAAAAAGAGCAGGTCAACCTGAAAGAATCCCCGGATGTAATTACTTACGCCTATCTTCCCCAATATTCCCACACAGTTTCTTACCAGAGGCACCACCTGCTGGTAGAATTCCTGCGCAGAGAAACAGGTCTTAATATAAAACAGATTTTTCCTGATACCTTTGAGCATCATATAAAAATGGTTGGCCAGGACAAGATTGATATCTCTTATTCCAATCCCTTTATTTATGTTAAAATCGCTCATCGTTATGGCGCCCAGGCATTTGCGCGTATTGTTGAAGTTTATAATCAGGAAAGTTTTCGCGGACAAATTATTTGCCGTGCCGATAACCATTATATCAAAACTATTTCTGACTGCCTGGGCAAAAGCTGGATTGCAGTTGATTCCACATCCGCCGGTGGATATCTTTACGCACTGGGCTATTTTGTCGAACATGGCATTCAAAAAACAGATTTCAGCGAAATCAGTTTTGCGCCCGGTCCGGGTGGAAAACAGGAAGGTGTTGTCCTGGCGGTTCATGCCGGGAAATATGATATCGGAACCATCCGTGAAGGGACCCTGAATGTGGTTGCAGATAAAATTGATACCAATGAAATCCAGGTAATTGCGAGAACCCCATTGTATCCAAGCTGGGTGTATGCGTCCAGAGCAGGGCTGGATACCGAAATTGTAAAAAAAATAAAAACCGCTATGTTAAAACTCGATTATAACAAAAAAGAGTGCAAGCATATTCTGGAAGCCGCTAATTTTATCCGGATGATATCGTCAGATGATCGGGATTTTGATTCGGTAAAAAAACTGGCTGCCACAGTAGGAATCAGCCTGGACGAATAATGAGATTAAGATTTCGCAGTAAAATTTATTTAGGGATGTTTTCTCTACTCCTGCTCCTGGGCATTGTTATTTTATTTCTTGTCAGCAGAATCATGTCGGAATCCCTGCTGGAGGAAAACCGTAATCGCGGTATTTCCATAGGGGTCAATCTTGCTGCCCGGATGGCCGAGCCAATGCTGGCCATGGACTTTTTAAGGATGAAGACATTTATTGATCAAACCACACAGTTAAGTGATGACATCTTCTATACCTTTGTGCTGGATGCGGATAAAAACCCGCTTGTTCACACATTTAAAGGCGGTTTCCCAATAGATTTAAAAACCGTCAACAGCGTCTCAGACCGGCAGAAATTTTCCATCCGGCTTCTGGATACTGATGATCAGCTTATTTATGATTATGCGGTCCCGATTTTTATCGGTAATGACCGGATCGGGACAATTCGGCTGGGACTGCTTCGCACCAAAGTCAGGAAAGCAATCAACCGCATCGTGTTAAGTGCTTTTCTGTCCACCGGATTTGTCATTCTAATTGCCGGATTTTTAGGGGCATTTTTTGCCCGCACCGTTACACGGCGCATCAAAATTCTTCATGAATCAACAGAACAGGCATTGCGGGGAAATCTGGATATCCACACCGCACCGCTGTTGGACAAAAACTGCTGGGACATCATGAAATGTAACAACCAGGAATGCCCGGCATACGAGAACTTGCACCACCGGTGCTGGTATACCGCAGGGACCC
>JAUXDD010000054.1 GCA_030618465.1 Desulfobacteraceae bacterium | reverse complement strand
TAATTTCCACCAGAACCAAATACATCCTGAAAATCATACACCAACACTTCATAATAAATTAGGAGACAGCCATGAATTCTGAAATCTTCAGAGAATATGATATTAGAGGGATAGCAGGCAAAGATATTACGGAAGAGGACGTGGTATTAATCGGAAAAGCCGTTGGCACGTATCTTTTGGAACGGGGCAAATCAAATCTGTCTGTAGGGCGCGATTGCAGACTGACATCCGACCTTTATTCGGAAAAAATAATCGAAGGACTCCGATCAACCGGATGCAATGTAACCGATATCGGTGTCTGCCCGACGCCTGTATTTTATTTTTCAATCACCCACCTGCCGTCACAAGGCGGCATTATGATTACAGCCAGCCATAATCCTCCGGAATACAATGGCTTTAAGCTATGCATAGATCTCGACTCCATACACGGCAAAGAGATTCAACAGGTTTATGAAATCATAAAGAACAAAGCATTTAAAGAAGGGAACGGTTCTCTGGCAACGGCGGATGTTGTTACCCCTTATAAAGAATATGTTGTAAACAATATAACCCTCGAAAAGCCTCTCAGGGTCGGTATCGACGCAGGCAACGGCACCGGCGGTCCGGTTGCGGTTCCTGTTATTAAAAGTCTGAATTGTGAAGTACATGATCTGTACTGCGACATGGACGGGACTTTTCCCAATCATGAAGCAGACCCTACAGTTGAAAAAAACATGAGTGACCTGGCAGCACTGGTTAAAGAGAAGGGGCTTGATGTGGGAATCGGCTACGACGGCGACAGTGACCGCATCGGGGTAATTGATGAAAACGGCAATATCATGTTTGGTGACCAGCTGATGATCATTTTTTCCAGGGAGATCCTTTCCAGAAAACCGGGCGCCACGTTCATTGCAGAAGTAAAATGTTCCAAGACCATGTACGATGATATTGCAAAAAACGGTGGTAATCCGATCATGTGGAAAACCGGTCACTCCCTTATAAAAAAGAAAATGAAAGAAGAAAAGGCGGAACTTGCCGGTGAAATGAGCGGCCACATGTTTTTTGCGGACCGTTATCTGGGTTATGATGATGCGATTTATGCATCCTGCCGACTGCTTGAAATACTGGCTGCTACCGGTAAAAAAATATCAGAGCTTATAGCAGATGTTCCCAAAACATACTCAACGCCAGAAATTCGTGTGGAATGTCCGGATGCCATAAAATTTGACGTGGTTAAAAAAGTAACGGATTATTTCCGGGAGAGATATGATGTTATTGATATTGATGGCGTTCGGGTCCTTTTTGATGACGGATGGGGACTTGTTCGCGCATCCAACACCCAGCCTGCCCTTGTTTTACGTTTTGAAGCCATGACTGAAAGCAGGCTGAATGAGATAAGAAACCTTATAGAAACAACGCTGCGTGATATTCAAAAGGATTAAATCACTTTATCGGTTTGAGAGAATTTTAATTATTTCTTTTGCCGAAATCTCACCTTCCCTTAGAATTTCAGGGGGATCCAGTGTAACATCAACCACGGTTGAGCCTTTTCCGCCTTTAAGCTGACCGGCATTAAGAATAATGTCCACTTTTTCAGCAATTTGAAAACTCAGACCGGAGATTTGCGAACACCCGGATTCTGATGAAATATTGGCACTTGTTCCGGTAATCGGGTTGTCAACGGCATTCACCAGTGCAGATGCCACTGTATGCCCGGGTATGCGCACCCCGATTTTTTGTGAGCCTGCAGTAAGATTGGAAGGGAGTGTCCCTTTTGCCTCAAACACAAGGGTAATTTTACCCGGCCAGAAACATTTCATCAGCTTTTCAGCCACAGGCGTTACATGTTTTACCAGTCTCTCCAGAACATTCCGGTCTTTTATCAATACCAGGATCGGATTGTATTGCGGCCGGTTTTTTATGCTGAAAATTTTATTAACCGCTTCAATGTTAAACGCATCCGCACCAAGACCGTAAAGGCGTTCTGTCGGGAAAACAATGACTCCCCCGCTATTTATTATTCCTGCTGTTTGAGCTATTATATCGGGTTCGGGTGAGGCAGGACAAACCTTTTTTATTTTACTTTCTAATTTCAAATCGTTTTGCTTTTTTCTCTACGTTTGCCGCCATCTCCATTTTAAAATCCTTGAGCAGTTTTCCAAGCTCAGGATCTGATACCGCAAGAATCTGTGCGGCAAGAATGCCTGCGTTTCGTGCGCCCGGTTTTCCAATTGCAACCGTCGCGACAGGGATTCCCGGCGGCATCTGAACTGTTGAAAGAAGAGAATCCAGCCCCTGAAGGGCAGATGCGTCAATGGGCACACCTATGACCGGAAGCGTTGTATGGGCAGCAATGGCTCCTGCCAGATGGGCGGCAAGACCGGCCCCCGCGATAATAACCTTTAATCCGCGTTTTTGTGCCGTTGTTGCATATTCTGCTGCCCGTTCCGGGCTTCTGTGGGCGGATGCGACTGTCATTTCATAGGGAATACCAAACTTTTTCAGTGCGGCAGCCGCTTCGTTCATGACCCTGACATCAGAATCACTTCCCATGACGATTCCCACCACAGGTGCCTGTTCAAATCTTCTTAACGCCTTCTTCCCAATATCTTTTCGACAATAAACGCCATTCCACGATATCTTTGAAACAGCCTGATAAGCCTTTGAAATTGCTTTTTCAACAGTACTGCCAAGGGCTGTCACGCCGAGAACCCGTCCGCCGTTTGCGATAATTTTTTTATTTTTTTCGCCTGTTCCCGCATGAAAAACAACTGCGTCTTTCATACGTTTAACCTTATCCAGTCCTGAAATCGGCATGCCTTTTTTATAAGAACCCGGATATCCTGAAGATGCCATAACGACACATACAGTTGCCCTGTCATCAATTTCAAGTTTACATTCATGAAGCCGTCCGTCAATAATCGCTTCCATTATCGGGACAATATCGTTTTTCACCCGCATCAAAAGGGGCTGCGCCTCGGGATCACCAAACCGTGCGTTAAACTCAAGCACCTTAATCTTGTCCTTGTCTATCATCAGCCCTGCATACAAAATCCCTTTGTAAAGTTTTCCTTCTGCTTCCATGGCACGCACGGTGGGAATCATCACCTCATCCATTATTTTTTCATGAAGTAATGCATCCACAATCGGTGCTGGCGAATAAGCGCCCATTCCACCTGTATTCGGCCCCCTGTCGCCATCATATACGGCCTTATGATCCTGGGATGATGGGAGGGGCAAAACGGTTTTCCCGTCCGTAAAAGCAAGGAAGGAAGCTTCTTCGCCGACCAGGCACTCTTCCACAATAACCGTATTTCCGGCATCGCCAAACAATCTTTTTTTCATTATCTGATCAATGGCGTTTAATGCCTGTTTCTCCGTGCTGCATACAAAAACGCCTTTACCGGCTGCAAGCCCGTCTGCTTTTACAACAATTGGAACGTCTGTTTTCTTTATATATTTTTTTGCCAGGGCATAGCTCGTAAAAGACCGTCCCTTTGCTGTGGGAATATTATATTTATCCATTAATGCTTTTGCAAAATTCTTGCTTGATTCAATTTTCACTGCTTTTTTCGATGCGCCGAAAATCTTCAGCCCTTTTTTTTCAAATGTATCAACGATTCCTTTAACCAGGGGTGCTTCCGGACCAACGACCGTAAGATCAATTTTTTCTTTTTCTGCAAATTTTAAAAGCGCGTCCACATCTTCCACACCAATGGGAACACAGGTCGCCAGACCAGATATTCCTGCGTTTCCGGGTGCACAATATATTTTTTTAACTTTGGGGCTTTTTGCTATTTTCCAGACCAGTGCGTGTTCTCTTCCGCCGCCGCCAATTACAAGAATATTCATTGAAACCTCCATATTGTCATAAATAATATTTTTTCATGATAACTCATGGTGTTATCGTTTAATCAATTTAATCTACTACTTATTATGATCTTCAATACTAAGTTCTATCAATCTGTCAAGCAGCCTGCTGAAAGAAACTCCCGCTGTTTTTGCAGCAAGCGGTAAAAGGCTGGTCGGCGTCATGCCGGGAATTGTATTTGTCTCAATCACATAAGCATTTCTACCATTTAAAATAAAATCAGTCCGGCTGTAACCCCTGCAAAAAAGGACTTTATGGGCTTCCTTTGCATACATTTTAACCTGCTCTGTCAAATCATCGTCAATACGGGCAGGGCAGATTTCCCGTGTTGCACCCGGTGTATATTTTGCTTCATAATTGAAAAAAGGATACACTTCATCAGGAATAATTTCAACAATGGGCAGTGCTTCAGGATTATCATTTCCAATGACGCTTCCGGTCAATTCAATACCATCAATAAATGCCTCAATCAGTATGGTATCATCCTGCTCAAAAGCCACTTCAAACGCTTCCTTGAGATTGTCTTCTGAATGAACAATAGACATGCCAATACTCGATCCGCCCTGAACCGGCTTGATTACCAGGGGAAGGCCGAGTTGACGGATGCATCCTTCAGAATCAACCGCCTCTCCACGATTGGCAACAATATAGGGTGGAATCGGAAGGCCTGCCTGTTCATAAATCTGCTTGGATGCAAGCTTATTCATTGCAAGGGCACTGCCAAGCACACCTGAACCCTGGTAAGGAATCTTAAGCAGATCAAGCAACCCCTGTATAGTACCGTCTTCCCCATAGGGGCCGTGAAGTATAATAAGAGCGACTGAAATCCGGGAGGCATCTTTAACAAGCTGCTCAAGATCTGACTCTGGATCATACCGGACAATATTATACTTTTCCTTGTCAAGCGATTCAAAAACCTGGTTGCCGCCATTCAGTGAGACATCACGTTCAGACGAAATGCCGCCGGAAAGCAGTGCTACATTTATTTTTTTCATGGGAAACTGTTTTTTATAATTGAGAAAAGTTATATCCGTTCCATACAATCTTTAGGGCTTTATCGGTAATTCTATCAATTGTAAAGAAGGATTTTAAAAAATGTGAGATTGGATGCTATTTCAGGACACATTTCTTGGCTTTGATAAATTCATCTTCTGTAATCAGATTGTTTTCATAAAGGCGCACGAGTTCGGTCAACTCTCTCATATGAATTGTTTCAGGATCTTCCAGTTGAAAATTGGATTCCCCGGGCGCCTCTATTCCCAGCATCCTGTCATCAGGCTTCCCCACTTTTAAAGATGCAAGCCCTCCAAGCAGGCTCACTTCCACAGCCCGTCCTCTGAAAACCGGTATGGAAAGCATGTTCTGTAATGTTTTTCCTTCTTTTTTCATACGTCTGAAAATAAAATACCCGCCGGCAATAATTGATATTGAACCCGCCAGAAAAATCCAGAATATATAATTGACAATACCGCTGAAAAAAAGGACAAGAAGACCAATGAGGCTAATTAAAACTACATGCAGGATCAGTATAAAATAGGCGATAAATACACTTTTAAAAACACCTTTTGTGTCGGTTGACTTATTAACCATCACTTTTTTCTACAATTGTGGTAAATATTAATTAAAAAATAAAAAGCCCCTCTGTATTATATCAGAGGGGCAAACTTTTAATTTGGTGGCGATGCAGGGAACTGCCATTTCCTCCCTTTGAAAACCGCCCTTCACCTTAAAAATCATAAAGTGTGTTAAAATGTGTATGGTTTATTAAATAGGAAGTCAAGGCTTAAATCTTTCCCCTGTGATGGTGGTCTGGATGTTAACTCAAGGATCACATCAGACTATTACTGAACGGCTCTTCTTTGTTTCTTTTTGAATTTAATTTCAGGAATGATATTCATGGCATTACAAACTTTGTTCAGGAATGACAAAGTAATGTTCTGGTGTACACCTGACTCCAGACGGGCAATAGCGGACTGTGATGTATTTGCTTTTTTAGCAAGTTCAGTTTGAGTCATCCCCATTTTTTTACGGTATTTAATAATCTGCCGGGCAATTTGGAATTCTTTTTCATATTCGTTAAATGCCTCACGGAACTCAACGTTTTCTATTTTTTTATCAATAATGCTTTTAAGTGTCTTCATTTTCCCTGTTCCTCTATAAATTTGCTCATTATCTTGTATGCCTTTTTTATCTCCTGCCTATCAAGCTTTTGAGTCTTTTTAATATAACCGGATGTCACTACATATACTTTTGCTTTGTATTGGAAATAAAACAATCGATTAATATCACGGCCAAACTTGACCCTTAGTTCTTTAAGCTTTTTATATCCTTTGATACTTTTTGAATATGGCTCTTGTAATTCAGAACCAAATCTTTCAAGAAGCTGTAATGTCCAGTATGTTTTTGCCTGAAATTTCACAGGCAGAGTCTCTATGAAGGATTCAGCTTTTTCCAGTACCAACACCTGATTTTCCATAATGTGAATATATCATGTATGATATAATTGTCAACAAGGATTTAGTCATTATAAATGAAGACCCTCTACATCCATCCACAGAATAAACAGGAATATCCTATGTTCGAGATGACCAGAGATGATTTCACATTCCTTGCCATGGGGTTCAATGGAAAGAAAGCTGCTGAGTTTAAAGAGCAGTACATCGGTGCGTTCAACAAGATGGAGGTGAAGGATGAATTGATGGGGTTGTAAAATGATGCACATTTTGTATCATAGAGAAAACTAAATAAATTGGGATAGTTCAGGAAAGAAACGCTGCCTGATGCCATACACAACATTTGACAATAACTCCTCCCCAAATGATAAAGTGTGTAAGGTATGGGTAAGGTGAGCTAAAAAGGGTACAAAAAAGAAAACCCATTGGCTAATGAAACCAACTGGTTAAGTTGTATGAATGGTGGCGATGCAGGGATTTGAACCCCGGACACTGCGGATATGAGCCGCATGCTCTGGCCACCTGAGCTACATCGCCAAAAATTTCCCTGCCATTATTCAGTGCCTATCCAATACTCCAGGATCAAACAGCAAAAGGTGAACTATTTAGCAGCTCATTTTTATTAAGTCAAGCCGAGATTCCAATTTTTTATTCAGGTAAAGAGCCATCAATTTCAATATTAAAACTATCCAGATCATCCGGCAGGTTGGATATTGCTATCATGAAAGGGAGAGTGCCCCCGGGTTTGACAGAAATATTCTTATAATCTGCTGTCGGCTGACTCATCAACTGTTTGTTTATGGATGCCATGTCCATACTGGTAATTTCTATGTCTGACAAAATATTGCCACAAATCGATGTGACTGTTTTCTTGAGGGTTCCGCCTTTTGCATACAACTTGGCTGAAATCCTGATTGTCCTGCGTGTTTCCGCAGATTCGTTTTTGACCTTTCCTGTGATTATATACAGCTGTCCAGTCTCTGAATTTTCTACAAAATCGCCTTTTATTGTAGCCTGAATGGGTTGCAATTTACTGATGTCAAATTCCACTTTCGTCTCAACTTCTAACAAGTCGCTGATATAAGGGACACGTATTCCAAGATCACTGTAAAATGGGATTTTTATTCCCTTACTGTCAAGCAGGAAGCAAATACAAAGGGCAACACCTGATAAAAGTATTATCAGCAGAAGGGCAATAAAAATTTTAGACAGTGTTTTCTTTTCAGATGTAACCTGACCGGGTGTTTCATCGGCAGTTTCAACTTCACCATCCTCAAAACCAAGTGTTGTTTCAATCTCTCCGGTGTCAGGGGTATCCGTATCTGTATCTGTATCCGTATTTGCTCCGTCTATATCCCCACCGACAAATTCAAGTTCCAGATCTTCCGTATTTGTTTCAGCATCCGCCCCCTCGTCCATATCAAGTATTTCTTCAATATCTGACAAATCGAACTCTCCATCCTGATCCACATCTTCATCGTCTTCAGAATCTTCCGGAGGTTCATCCGCACCAAGTTCCAGCTCAACATCTTCAGGTTCATCCTCTTCTTCAGATCCGGGAGATAGCAAATCTATTTCAAGCGTCTTTTCTAATTCAGCCAGATCGATCTCTTCTTCTTTACCAATTACATCATATTCAATTACATCAGGTTCAGCTACATCAGGTTCAACTACATCAGGTTCAGCGTCATCTTTCTCATCACCATCAAGTTCAAATTCCAGATTAATATCTTCAGACGTTGATTCTGCGTCTTCTTCAGACCCAAAAACCTCATCCGGCTCAAGATCCAGATCTTCACTCTCTGCTTCTGCAGGCTCATCCGGCTCAAGATCAATATCCAGATCCAGTTCTTCATTCTCTTCTTCCGGGAACTTACCCGGCTCGATATCAAGGTCATGATCCAGATCTTCATTCTCTTCTTCCTGGAACTTACCCGGCTCGATATCAAGGTCATAATCCAGATCTTCATTCTCTTCTTCCAGAAACTCATCCGGATCAATATCCAGGTCCGGCTCTTCAGGTTCTTCATCAGATTCAGCTGATACTTCATCATCTATATCAAAATCAAGCTCCTGGTCCATTGTTTCTGTTTCTTCTTCCAATCCGCTATCCGTACCCAGTATTTCTTCCAGGGCAGCCACATTGACTTCTTCATCACCTTTTGCTTCAATTCCAGGACCTGAGTCTTCAGGTTCTGACTCTTCATCTGCATCCAGTATTTTTTCCAGACCAGACACATCAAATTCATCGTCCTGCTCTTCTTCAACTTCATCAGCTTCTTCGGCAAGGTCTGAATCTTCGAAGTCTTCAAACTCAGATTCATCAAATTCAGTTTCCTCCCCTGTGTCACCCCCCTGTTCCATATCTGAAATATCAATTTTCTCCGGCTCTGATTCCTTTTCAGGGGCAGACGGGTATGCGGTAAAAACATGCTTGCATTTTGAACACCGAACTTTTGATCCTGTTGGTTTTAATAAACTTTCATCCAGATTAAAATTTACACTGCATTTTTCACAGGTAATAATCATAATACGTCCTCGCAATTATAATTTCAGGTGATACAATTCCGGTAAGTGTCTATAATTCTCGGCATAATCAAGGCCATAGCCGACAATAAATCCTTCTTTTATTTCATGGCATGCATAATCAATTCTAATTTCCGATTCGCGCCTCTGCTGCTTGTCGATCATCGTACAAATACTGATAGTCAAAGGATTGAATGATTTTAAATAGTCAATCAGGTAATTCATTGTTATACCGGTATCGACTATATCCTCAACGACTAATATATTTTTCTCTTTAATATCAATTCCAATTTCTCTGTTTAACTGTATACGCCCTGAAGATGCAACATCGTCCCCGTAACTTGAAACACCGACAAAATCGATTTTAACAGGTATAGTAAGCTGCCTTGCAAGATCTGAAAGAAAAACAAATGAACCTTTTAAAACACCTATCATTACGAGTTCACTGCCTTTAAAATCTGATGAAATCCGTCGGGCAACAGCAGCGACTTTTTTATCAATATCCTCTTTTGACAGAACTTCATAAAGCTCGGGCATAATTAGATCTTAATAAAATTTATTGGATTTATAATATAACATGCTGGGAAACAGGATACATACTCATTAATAATATCAAGTTACTACGAATAGTGTATCTTGTCAATAGGTTTGCATCATTCCAACAGGATAAATATATATAGATAATTGTTGAATTATTCAACAAAAAAATAGAATGGCAATACGAATCTGTTTTTTTACAAACCGGTCGTTGCCAGTTCGTCAATTAATTTCTTTTGTTCATCTGTAAGATCTTTAGGCATATCAACAAGAACGTGAACATAAAGGCTGCCCTTACCTTTACCCTGCATCAGGGGAAGCCCGTGGCCTGTCAGCCGCATTTTTGTTTTATGTTTTGTACCCGCTGGTATTTTCAGGCTTAAATCTTTTTGATAGATAGTTGGTACATTTATCGTCGTTCCTAATAAAGCTTCGCTTAATTTTATTTCTCTTGTTATATGAAGGTCGTAATCTTCATGGCTGAAAACCGGATCATTAATAACTCTGGAACGAATGTAAAGGTCTCCGGCAGGACCGCCGAACCGACTCTGTTCCCCTTTACCTGCAAGGCGCAGTTTTTTTCCGGTTATCATACCTGCCGGAATCTTTACGGTAATCTTTTCCGGATGCCCGCCATGCTGGAGCGATATAATTTTCTCTGTACCGGTCGCCACTTCACTCAATGTGATGGGGAGCTCATACGTAATATCAGAGCCTTTTGCCTGCGCTGATTGCTGCCTTGCAAAATTACCGAAAGGTGAATCGTTTCCGGAAAAAAAACGGACTCCCCCCCCTCTTCCCCCGGAAAACGGACTCCCACCACCACCAAATCCAAACTCGTTAAAAATATTGCCAAAGTCAAAATTTTTAAAAATATCTTCCTGTGAATAACGCTGATGGAAATCTGTTGAACCAAATGTATCGAATTGCTTGCGTTTTTCCTTATCACTTAAAACAGCATATGCTTCACTGATTTTTTTAAACGTGTCTTCAGCTTTTTTATTCCCTTTATTTTTATCAGGATGATATTTCATTGCGAGTTTTCGATACTTCTTTTTAATTTCCTCGTCAGTAGCGTTCTTGCTGACCCCGAGTATTTTATAGTAATCCGATTCGGACATAGTGAACTTCCCTTTTTTTAAATTTTAATACCAAGCCCGGTTTCTATAAACAGGTATGGATTAAAATGTTTCGAAACAATTTCACATCAATTATAGAGCACTCCAAATTACATATCTTTATTAAAAGTAAGTTTTAAGTATTAACGTGTCAAGTATATTGGCCATTTGTTAAATTTCAACCTGTTTTTTTAATACGATCAAGACAGAGCCGTTGGCGATCATCAAACAGTCGGCGTGATCCCAGCCATACCGCAAACATGGTTCCAAATCCTGTACCGCCTGAAATCAGGAACATAATCAGAATTTGATATTTGACAGCTTCAAGGGGCGGATTCCCGGCCAGTATCTGACCTGTCATCATCCCCGGCAGGCTGACAATTCCGGCAACTGCCATGGCATTTATGATTGGAATCATACCGCTTCGTATGCTTTCTCTCCTGATATCACGAATCGCATCCGACCAGTCATCACCAAGTACAAGGCGCGCCTCAATACGATTTCTCTGGTCCCACGCTGTCTGTGTTAAACGGTCAAGCCCAATCGCTATTCCGCTCATGGTATTACCGAGAAGCATACCCAGTAACGGAACTGCATATTGAGGCTCATACCATGGTTTCAGGTCGATTATCACTGTCAACGCCAGAATTGTAATTGAAAAAGAAGATATTGACATGGACACCATTCCTACGCCAAATCCCCACCACCCTGAAAATTTTCTTTTCTGTCTGTTCGTGACTTCACGACCTGCGGCCAGCAGCATGGCAATAGCTATTAACAAAAGCCATCCCAAATGGACATTCGCAAAAAGTGACTCAAGAACAAGTCCGACAAGAAACAGCTGTATGGTTGTCCGTAACCCTGCAACCAGAATCTGTCTGCCAAGGCCGATGCCCATGCGTGCTGAAACAAAAGAGAGTGCAATCACGAGGATTGCCGCAACAGACAGATCAAACGGTGTCAGGGAAATTATTTCCATATTGTTTCAAGCCCGTCGCTATTGAATTTATAGCACCTGGATGCTGCCCGATTAAGCTGATCCATATCATGGCTGACCCATATTACCGCCGCTTTATTTTCACACCTGTAATCGGCAATAAACATCTCAATGTTTTTACTGTTTTCAGCATCAAGGTTCGCAGTGGGTTCATCTAAAAGAAGTACATCCGGTCGATTGGATAAAAGCCGCAGCAGTGCCAGTCGTTGACGTTCTCCGGTTGACAATCTGCTTACTTCCCAGCCTAACACACTGATATCAAAACCTAATTTTTCAAGCCAGGTTTCATTCATATTAACAAAATGGTCTCCTACCAGGTCAAACCACCAGCTGCTTTCAGAAAGAAGCAACCCTGCTTTTTTCCTCCATTCCGGCGCCGGCATCCCGGTTGATTCAATACCGCCAATGCTCATACTGCCCCTGTGTTGATCAAGATCGGCTACCGATCTTAGAAAAAGTGTCTTTCCAGCACCGGAGGGGCCGGTAACGCCAATACATTCTGACGCTTCAACTTCAATATTTACGGGTCCGAATATATGAAAATACAGGTTTTTTATAAGCAGGTTTGCCAATTTGTTATTTTACTTTCTTTTATTGATTACCGAATAAAGCGAATCTATAAATAATCAACTTATATTTACTTGTGTCTCCAGGCTTTCAGTGTAATCATCAGGACAGAAATCGCAGCCGGTGTTATGCCGGCAATACGTGATGCCTGTCCAAGGGATATTGGCCGGGTAGTTGATAGTTTTTCCTTTAATTCATTTGAAAGTCCATGGACCTGGCTGTAATTGAATTCTGCAGGAATTCTGATTTTTTCCATATCTTTAAATTTTTCAATTTCTGCCAGCTGTTTTTTTATATAACCTTCATATTTTATTTCTATTTCAACCTGTTTCGCAATTTTTTTATCAATATGTTCAGGACTGCCGGAAAGAATTTCAACCCCCTTATAGTTAATTTCCGTTCTTTTCAACAGCTGATCGAGATATACACCGTTATCAATAGGCGCTGATCCACAATTTTTCAAATATTCGTTTGTTTCAGGTGACGGTTTAATGACTCTCGACTTTATTCTCTGAATTTCCTTCATTATCTGTTTTTTTCGCCCTGTTACGTCTTTTAACGTATCATTGTCAATCAAGCCATAGTCATGTCCCTTCTCCATCAGCCTGAGGTCTGCATTATCCTCACGCAACATGAGCCTGTATTCGGCCCTTGACGTAAACATGCGATAGGGTTCATTTGTTCCTTTTGTGACAAGATCGTCTATCATAACGCCCATATACGCCTGAGACCGATCAAGAATAAACGGGGGACGCTTCTGGACCCTGGATGCTGCATTTATGCCGGCCCACATCCCCTGGGCAGCCGCCTCCTCATACCCTGAAGTCCCGTTGATCTGGCCTGCCAGAAAAAGCCCTGAAACCCTTTGGGTTTCAAGGGTTGGAAGCAACTGGATCGGATTTACATAATCATATTCAATGGCATAAGCCGGTCGCATAATTTCAGCTTCTTCCAGTCCTTCAACCGACCGGACAAACCGTATCTGAACGTCCATGGGCAGGCTGTTGCCAAGTCCGCTGGCATATATTTCATCCGTATCAATACCTTCCGGCTCCAGTATAACCTGATGACTGTCCCTGTCCGGAAATTTTACGACTTTGTCTTCAAATGACGGACAGTATCTGGCTGAAACACCTTTTATCTTTCCACCGTAAAGAGGTGACCGGTCAAGATTGTCCTGAACGATTTTCAGGCTTTTTTTATTTGTATGCCCAATATAACTGGGAAGCTGCGGCATTGTAATTTTTTCTGTAAAATATGAAAAAGGCACCGGTTCCTGAACATCCTGTTGTTTTGAAAATTTTGTAAAATCAATGCTTCTTTTATTCAGCCTCGGGGGGGTGCCCGTTTTCATACGCCCAAGCTCAAATCCGAATGCTTTCAGATTTGCCGCAAGTCCGTATGCGGCAAACTCTCCGGCCCTTCCCGCTTTATAAGACGTAAGTCCAATATGCACAAGACCGCATAAAAACGTTCCGGTTGCAAGTATTACATTTTTTGTCTGATATCCGAACCCGGTCTGATCTTCCACCCCCTGTATTTGACCGTTTTCAACAATCAGCCGTTCAACCATTTCCTGTTTGAGATCAAGATTCAACTGTCTTTCGATGACAGACTTCATCTCCCGGTGATAACGGTTTTTGTCATTCTGTGTTCGTGATGAATGAACAGCAGGCCCTTTTTTGGTATTCAGCGTCCTGTATTGAATGGCTGACCTGTCGGTAATCTTTGCCATTTCACCACCCAGTGCATCTATTTCCTTTACAAGCTGTCCTTTTGCGGTACCACCGATTGAAGGACTGCACGGCATGGCGGCAATTTTGTCAAGATCAATGGCAAACAGAAGGACGCTGCACCCCATCCGGGCAGATGCCAGCGCAGCTTCACACCCTGCATGCCCTGCACCCACCACAATAATATCATATTTTTTAGTATAGAACGTCATCCCGGCAACCTGATTTTTTAAATCCTCATATGTTGCAATTTATTAAAACGTATATAATATATAGATGCCTTACAGGCAGGTCAAGCAAAGGATAACCATTATGGGAAATGCCATGAAACAGAGATATACTGATTTTAATACCTATCTGAGAAATCAGTTCGGCTGCAGGGTTCAAAAAATAACCCTGGATGCCGGATTCACATGCCCGAACAGGGACGGTATGATTTCAACAGGCGGATGTATCTACTGTAATCCCAATGGGTCCGGCACAGGTGCCCATGGAAAAGGGATATCCATTACAGACCAGATAGTAAAAGGAAAACAAGCCCTGAAAAGACGATACAAGGCAAAACTGTTTATGGCCTATTTCCAATCTTTTTCAAACACATATGCACCCGTTGAAAAACTGAAAAAAATTTATGACGAAGCACTATCGGTTGATGAAGTGGCTGCACTTTCCATTGGAACACGGCCGGATTGTGTCAACGAACCGATTCTTTCTCTTCTTGAAAGCTATACAAAAAATTACCTTGTCTGGATTGAATATGGCATCCAGTCTGTTCACAATTCAACACTATCCGTAATTAACAGGGGGCATGATTTCAGATGTTTCCATAAGGCTGTTGAAGCCACAGCGGAAAGGGGCATCAAGATCTGCGCTCATATCATACTCGGTCTGCCTGGAGAAGACAGGAAGCACATGCTTGAAACAGCAAAAACCCTTGCGGATATGAAAATTGATGGGATAAAGATTCATCTTCTTTATGTAATCAAAGGCACAAAACTTGAGGAGATGTATCGCAAAGGCAGGTACAGATGTCTTGAGCAGCTTGAATATGCTGATCTTGTATGTGATTTTTTAGAACACCTTCCCCGTGAAGTGATAATTCAACGACTGACAGGTGATCCCCATCCTGAAGAACTGGTCGCTCCCTCCTGGGCATTGAAAAAAAGAGAAAATCTCGAATTAATAAAAAACACGCTGGAAAAAAGAAACTCCTGGCAGGGGAAATTATACAATAATTCAAACTGATGCGGGATAGTCGTTATTTGTCTTAAGATTCTTTAGTCCACTCCTCGATTTCTTCAGATATTCTATCACACTGGTCATAAGGTTTTATAATGGTCAGTTCACTTCCGTTAATATAAAGTTTAATTTTGTATATGCACCCGTCTTCCAGAATATCGACAGAGTTACTGTTATAACCCTGGATTGAGAATGTGTTGATTTGTGTGGATGTTTCTATGTATATAGTTTGAGTGACAGAGTTGTCCGGATTGACGATCATCGTCCCTCTGAAATCGTTGTCGGTAACATCATGTTCTGTTATGACCTCAATCTCTTCACCATTTTCATCGTAAAACGTGTAAGTAAAACCTGTTAATGTATACGTACCGACCAGTGAATCTTCAGAAACAGGTACACCGTTATTAGAAGAAATAGGTGCATCGCCATTAGATGAACTTGTCTCATTTTCATCACTGGTACCCACAATAGTCATAAATCCCATTATCACGACGCATAAGAGACAGATTTTATGGAATATTATATTAAGTATCGCCTTTTCTTTCATCATGCTTCAGCCCCTTTGTGGAACGGAGTGTTGGTTATGGAAAAGATTTTGACATGACCCGTTTTTAAACTGAAATTCTTATTATATTCAGCACAAATACTTGATAATATAGTATCATAATAAAGAAAAATTGTCAAAACAGGTTTTTAGGTTCGGCTGTACGAAAGGGTCAATAAATTCCAAAATCTTTCAGGACTCCGTTGATTCCCAGTTTTTCGACTTTCATTCTCAGAAACTCGGAGATAGTGGGCTGGTATACCTTCAGTTGGAGTTTCATG
>JAUXDD010000067.1 GCA_030618465.1 Desulfobacteraceae bacterium | reverse complement strand
ATCCATATACTGTGGGGCTGAAAATGGTTTTTCTGAAATATACATGGAATCATTCAGCATCATATCTGTAAGAATAATGACCGGCACCTGGTACTTTTCAGAAAGGTAAAAAGCCCGTGCGGTTGCATCAAATGCTTCATCCGGTGTCCCGGGAGCAAACACGAACCGGGGGAACTCATCCTGAGAGGATCTTATGATAAAAAGCAGATCGGCCTGGGCGGTTCGTGTGGGAAGGCCTGTGGCCGGCCCGGGTCTCTGGGCATTGACAATCACCAGCGGCGTCTCGGTTATTGCCGCAAGTCCAAGGCCTTCGGTCATCAGACAGAATCCACCGCCTGATGTTCCGGTGATGGATCGAACGCCTGCAAACGATGCACCGATAATCATATTTATGGCGGCAATTTCATCCTCGGCCTGTTCAACAACAAGGGGGAATCGATCTGTGTATTCCGTCAGGTGTGACAGGATACCGGTTGCCGGCGACATGGGATAGAATGAAGCAAAACGGCAGTCACCGGCCAGCGCCCCCAGGGCAATGGCCTTTGCCCCGCTGATAAGCGCACCTGCCGGCGATGCTTCTTTCCATTGGAACGTCCATTTAAAAGAACGATTCTCAACCGCTTCATATCCCAGTCGTGCTGCGGAAATGTTGTTATTGATCACCTCTGTCCCTTTTTTTTCAAAAAGGTCAGCCAGAACATTTTCCAGCAACTCAACAGGCGCTCCCAATAAGGAAAGACAGGCACCGGCAGCTATGGTATTGGACGTTATCTTTCCACCCGTTTTTTGTGAAAGCCCGGCAAATGCAACCGGAAGCAAGTTTTCGTCTTCAACAGCTTCTTCTGCATCCAGGAGAACAATCCCTTCGGGTAATAGCTCAGGCCTGTATACATCATAGGTTTTTTTATTTAACGCAACGAGCAGATTCACCCGATGAGAAGGCGCTCCAATCGGACGCTCGCTGATACGAATCTGAAAAAAGCTGTCCCCACCCCTTATTCGTGATTCGAAATCGTTTATCGCCATCATATGCAAACCGGCATTTCGGCACACAAGTGAAATAAGACTTCCCACGGTCTGTATCCCCTGCCCGGCTTCACCGCTTATTTTAACAGATATGTCTGCACCCATGGACAAATTCCCCATATAAATACGTAAGTGTTTTATTTTAGCTGCTCTCATTCTTTTGGTACGATTTCCAGATGACAAACGCAGTCACGTTCATTGCAGTCATTGCATACATATATGGAATGTATTTCTTTTTTTCTCTTTTTATTTACAGAAAACCAGATAAGTATGGAAATCGTGCAAACCAGTAATATTAAACCAATGAGACAGCCCATACCATCACCTCAATAAATAAGTTATATATAGCCCATATAGTAATCACAAACCATGCCAAACTTCATCGCACTGAGGAAAATACTATTTATTCATTATATCTAATAGTTATAAAGGAAGGTAGTGAACATCATATTTCATTCTGAATTACTCTCAAAACAGAGTTGTATCTGATTAATTTTTTCTTTTACCAGAAAATTGCAGAATAATAAACCATAAAAAGCAGGGCCGATACGATCGGCCCTGCTGAAAAAAGGAGATTTAAAAATGACGCGTATTAACCTGTTTTTAACATAAATATCATTACTGAAGTGTCAAGGCGACGGGTGCTATTTTATTGAAAAAAAGCAGCGATTCTGATTGTCAATTGGCCGGTTCGTGGTTAGCGGTCAGCCGGCTTCGTCCAATTCCGTGGTATCTACCGGCAAACCGGATAACAGGCCAACCAGCTTAAATAATGTATCACATACCTAAGTGATACATAGCTGTATTCTGGTACAAAAATACACCTTATATATTTGCCGGTCTTTGATACAGTGGTGAAATAGCCCTGAGTGATGTCACGATACCCTGTAATGCCTCCAGAAATCCCATAATGTCTTCCTCGGTATTTTCAATTCCAGGGGTAATAACAAGGGTTCCCTGAGCATCCGCATGACTGAGTCCTGCCGACAGGAGGACATGGGATGCACGCAGCGAACCTGTGGCACAGGCGGATCGGGTGGAAACCGTATAGTTTTCGTCATCCAGCATGAGAACAATGCTTTCACCCTCTATGTATTTTATCGCCACCGACACAAGATTGGGCAGAACATTTTCAGGATCACCGTTCACAAAATATTCATCAATGTAATTGGGAAGTTCTCTAAGGAGAAGATCCCTAAGGTTCTTAGCATTGGCGTACCTCTGATCCATATGTTTTGCGACAAGGTCAGCAGCAACACCCATCCCGATGATACCCACCAGGTTTTCAGTGCCGGCACGCTTGTTCCGCTCCTGTATTCCTCCATCAATGATTGGCCATATGCTGATACCGCGACGGATATAAAGGCCCCCGACTCCGGTTGGCCCATAATAGGGATTGGAGGCGAAACTGAGAAGGTCAACGCCCAGCTTCTGTACATCAATAGGTACGACGCCCACCGAATCAACCGCATCTGAATGAAAAATAACCTTCTTTTCCTTTGTGATCTTCGCAATCTCTTCAATGGGCTGGATCGTTCCAATCTCATTATTGCTGTGCATCACCGACACCAGGATCGTCTCATCGGTTATCGCCTTTGCGATATCATCCGGGTCCACCCTTCCCTTTTCATTAACTGAAACAGACGTTACCGTGTAGCCCATCTGGGCCAGACGCTTGACACTTCTGTTAACAGCGTTGTGTTCTATATTGGAAATAACAATGTGCTTCCCTCTTTCTGCATTGGCAAAGGCGACCCCTTTTATGGCATGATTAATCGATTCCGTACCACCGGATGTAAATACAATTTCTTTCGGATTTTTACAGTGAACGAGATCGGCAACATGCATCCGGGCCTTTTCAATAGCTTCCATAGCCTCTTCACCGAATCTGTTCTGGCTGGAGGGATTCCCATAATTGTGCCTTATGGCATCTATCATGGCATCCTGCACTTCCGGAAGAAGCTGGCTGGCTGATATGTGATCAAAATTTACAGTGCTCATTGCCTGCCTCCAATAATCTTCGCCTTAGTGATGCTCTTCCTCAAGTTCTGACTGACAAGCCTTGCAGAATGTTGCGCTTTCCATTATCTCAGTATCACAGTAGGGACAGTAGCATTTCTCACCATGGGAATGCTCATGGGTCTCTTCCTGTCTTCTTGACTCAGGCCTCGTTATTCCGGCCTTCCTGTCCTCATAATCCTTTAATGCCATCTGCAATGCATCGGCCCCTAAATTGGAGCAGTGAAGTTTGTTTTTTGGCAGGCCTTCCAATGCTTCGGCCACATCCTTATTGGTAATGGTCTTTGCTTCTTCAATACTTTTTCCCCTGGCCATTTCAGTAAGCATGCTTGATACGGCGATGGCAGAACCGCATCCAAACGTCTGAAACATTATATCCTTAATATGATCCTCATCCACTTTAATGTATATGGTCATCATGTCACCACAAATGGGGTTTCCCACTTCACCAACACCATCCGCATTTTCTATGACACCCACATTTCTTGGGCTTCTGAAATGATCCATAACTGTTTTGGAATACATACACATCACCCCCCTGATTATTTCAAATGAATTATCGTTCATACAAGCTTCTGTGACATTCACTCATCACCCCAGTGGGTTAAAAGCTTTTTTCGAGGCACCGCAGATCGGACATTTCCAGTCATCAGCAAGGTGGTTAAATTGCGTGCCTTTTTCAATCTTTCCCTTCCTGTCTCCCTTATCAGGGTTGTAAATATATCCACAATTGACTGTCTGACATTGATACATTTCTTCAGGTTTCGCCATTTTTTTCTCCTTTTAAATATAATGATGTTGATACTATCAATACCAAAAACCATGCCAAAAAAATGCGCTGTCCCTTTTTTATATATCTTTATATTATTAGAGCATGTCTCCCGGCTTTTGTTTTTTCACATGCACGGGAGACAATCCTTCTGGAACAATATTAACCAATTGAATACATGCAATATTTCAAATGTAAAGCCATCAGAAGGATAATTGAACTTAACACAGAAGTTTTATAAAAGCAGATATTCTGGAACTGGTATTAGACATAATGGTTAAAAATACGGCTGCGCCGGTTATCGTGCGTCTCATCTTCACCTGTTTCATAATTTTCAAATGATACATTATTGTGTCAAAACACATAAAGACAAGGACACTGTTTTGGGAAAAGATCTCGAACACCCAACGGCAAATAAGAACCGTTCCGGATTCCTGCGAATTGATATGCCGCCTTGACCGAATTGTTGAAAGAGGCTATATTGACACTTTTAGATATTTCTACCCGGAAACAGTAAAATAAGGGCCGGCATATTGGAGGATAAATCATGGCTGTAATAACAATCAGTAAGGAGTTCGGAACCGATAGTGAAAAAGTGGCTGCCCTTGCGGCAGAGAAACTGGGATACGAATATATTGGAAAACATCTGCTCGCTGAAATAGCAAAGGAACTTAATATCTCGGAAAGTGAAGCGGAAATTTTCAGTCAGACATCAAGCTCTAAGATACTTCGTCATATTGACCGCTATACATGCTCTCTTGTCCAAAAAGTTGTTGACGGAGAACACGGCTGCCTGGATGATGGCAATTATTATAAGGCGACCAAAAAACTCGTTGAAAAACTATTTGACAACGACAATGTCATCATTCTTGGCTGGGGCAGCCAGTGTGTTTTAAGCGGCAGACCCAATACGCTCCATGTAAGGCTCAGAAAAGATGAAGAGGAGAAGATAAAAAGGGCCATGGATGTAAAAAATGTTGATGATAATACTGCAAAAAAAATTGTCAAAAAAGAAGAAGGTGACCTCAGGTCATATATAAAACAATTTTTTCAAAAAGACTGGAATGATGCCGGCCTGTATGACCTGGTTATTGACATGGGTAAAGTCGATGTGGAAAAGGCGGCCGAAATGATCTGCGATAATGTAAAGCATAAAGTATAGTAGTTTTAAAATAATATTCCGGTTTTTGAAAGCAGCTAAATCCTCATTTGCCAGCCACAAGCAACCTGTCAAAATTTTTTCGGCCAGGGCAATACTATTTTTCCCCCGAATAAGAGCTGTACAGCAGTAAAGAGAGACCGGCTCCACAGGAAATTATAGATCCCAGCAAAATACTGAGCTTTGAAATTTCAGTAATTTCCGGCACTGTGAATGATAGACCGGATATAAAAAGGGACATGGTAAACCCGATACCCCCGAGCATACTTGCACCGATGATATGAATCCAGCGTACGCCTGCATGAAGCGGGGCATTTAATAATTTTGTCGCTATAAATGTAAAAAGTGATATCCCAACCGGTTTTCCAATAACCAGGCCGAAAATTATCCCAAGGGACACAGGATGTGTCAGGGACTGGGAAATATTCATATCCTGCAGACCAATACCGGAATTGGCCAGTGCAAACAATGGCAGGATCAGAAAAACGACCCAGGAATTAATACCATACTCAAGCCTCTGCAAGGGAGTTTCCACTTCATGGCAGGCAAGTTCGATATTATGCACGGCATTCTGGTGTTCTCTGTTTAACATGATGGTATAACCACATTCATCCTGGCACTCAAAACCTTCCACATATGCTTGTACCCTGTCTATAAATGTCCGGGTATCATATCGTCCTCTTGCCGGGATAAACATGGCCACAATGACGCCGGCAACAGTTGCATGGATACCGGAACAAAGAATGGTAAACCAGACACCGATTCCCAGCAGAGCATAAACAAGGGTCCATCGGATCCATAAAAAATTCGCCAGGGCAAGTGCGACCATAAAAATCAATGCAATTAAAAGATAATTCCAGGCAATGGACTGGGTATAAAAAAGACTGATAACAAGAACCGCCCCCAGGTCATCGGCAATGGCCAGGGCTGTCAAAAAAATTCTCACACCTATGGGTATCCTTTTCCCCAATATTGCCAGAATTGCCAGGGAAAAGGCGATGTCCGTTGCCATGGGAATACCCCACCCGGCTGATGTGGGTGAATTATAGTTAAACGCCGCATAGATTAAAGCGGGAACCAGCATACCGCCCACTGCAGCACAAACCGGCAGGGCGGCCTTTTTGAATGTGGCAAGTTCCCCCACAAGAACTTCTCTTTTGATTTCCAGCCCCACGGAAAAAAAGAAAAGCGCCATAAGCGCTTCATCAATCCAGTGGCTCAAGGACTTGGTCATTTGGAAGGAGCCCATGGATAATGATAAATCCATGTGCCAGAGTGAATGATACGATGCCGGCCACAGGTTTGCCCAGACAAAGGCTGAAATTGCGGCAATAATCAGGGGGAAACTGCTGCCGACAATTTTTTTAAAAAACTTTTGAAACGGACCGATGATGATGATCCGCCCTTTCTTCTGAAGTGCTATTGCGGGTTTTATGATGACATTTTCAGCTGTAATATTGTTCATTAATTCCCCTTAAAAAGGCTTTCAAATTTCCCATACCCTTCCTTTTTTAAATCATCCCGTGAAATAAACTTCAGTGAGGCCGAGTTGATGCAGTATCGCAAACCCGTGGGGGGAGGTCCGTCCGAAAACACATGCCCCAGATGGGAATCACCCAATCTGCTTCTCACCTCAATACGCTTTATAAATAATGACCGATCCTCATGTTCCACGATATTGCCGCGTTCAATGGGTTTTGTAAAACTTGGCCAGCCGGTCCCTGATTTGAATTTATCAATAGAGCTGAAAAGGGGTTCACCTGAAATAATGTCCACGTAGATACCCGCTTTTTTATTGTCCCAGTATTCATTATCAAATGGCTGTTCTGTATCACCCTGCTGCGTCACCCTATACTGCAGTGGCGTAAGTTTTTTCTTTAAAACATCGCCGGAAGGTTTATCATACTGTCGATTCCCGGAATCACTCTTTCCTTCTTTTTCATTATCTTTCCAGACATTTTCCAGGAACTGATCCCGGCCGGAACCATACCGGTACATCTTGTATCTGATCGGATTCTTTTTATAATAATCCTGATGATACGCCTCTGCCTCATAAAATTTATTAAATTCTTTTATATGTGTGACAATCTGTTTATCAAATATTCTGGACGCCTCCAGTTTCTGTTTTGATTCAAGAGCAATACGTTTCTGTTTATCATCATGGCAAAACACAGCCGTTACGTATTGTGAACCTCTATCGGCAAATTGCCCCCCCGGGTCCGTCGGATCAATATGCCGCCAGAAAATATCAAGCAGTTCTTTGTAGCTGATTTTTTCGGGATCATAAATCACCTGGACCGCTTCCACATGCCCGGTTTTGCCGGCCGACACATCTTTATAAGCGGGATCTTCCTCACTGCCGCCAGTATATCCGGAAACGACTTTAACAACACCGACTGCTTTTTCAAAATCCGATTCCACGCACCAGAAACAACCCCCGGCAAATGTAGCCCGTGGCAGTTTATCATATTCAGCACTCATTTTTTTATCCTTATTACGCTCCCGCGTATGGTTGTTTTGAAACCCTGCTATACCGGCAGCTATAATTACAGACGTAATTATAATCAGAATTTTTTTCATGCCGGCACCCCCATATTTTATATATTGCTGATAATTATAGATGAATGATATGCAAGAGCAGTACCACATTTGTCAAAAGCATTATCACTCTCAAATGATTCGGACTTCATATTATTTCAATACCCGCTTCAGAAAGATAAGCGGACATTTTACTGTGTACGGGAGCCGGTATCTCAAGGCTGACTTTTATACCGGGATACAATCTTATTCTTATTTCTCATGGGGCCACTCGGCATCTGGAAGCTCTTCGGCAAAATAACAGAAACGATCCCACTCAAATTCTTTAAAGGAAAACGGACAGCGAAGTCTGATCTTCCGTTTATTCACGTCCACGACTTCCCAGTCCCCCCTGCGCGGGCCATCGGCAATGTATATCTTCTGGCCCAGTTTGAACGAATACGGCTTAAATATAGTCACATTGTTCGCCATCATACACCCTCCAATCACTGTTGTTATAGATCAGATTTATATCACACGCTTAAATTTGAGTCAATTGGACATGGCATATTCTGCTTTTTATTCTATACTGTTTTCCTGTTACCACTGAATATATTATGTTGTTTGCGCTATTGAAGCTGAAGTTAAATCACACCATTGAAAACAACCGGACCCGGGCAACAAAACATATACAAAAAAAGTTTGCCAGGAACAGGATCAGGAGTGTATGATGAAGGAGAAATTTTCAGGATTGTATAATTAAAATATTAACCGGCTAAGATGATTAATCACACAGATATATCTGTTTAAAATCTGTCAGGATGAATAACCTATGGGCTTAAAAAATTTGTGGGAATCAACCGGTCGGCCTTCTCCTCAGGGGCTGTACCATCCCTTACTTGAACATGACGGTTGCGGAGTCGGGTTTGTTGCCAACATCAACGGCACCCAAACACATGATATAATAGAAAAAGGCATTCAAATTCTTGAAAACCTCATGCACCGCGGTGCTATCGGCGGTGACCTGACAACCGGTGACGGTGCCGGAATACTGTTCCAAATCCCTGATGCTTTTTTTAAGAATAAAAGTTCACAGCTTGGCATTAAACTCCCGGGAAACCGGCCCTACGGCGTGGCCATGATTTTTATGCCCCGTGATCCCGAGCTGTTTGGAAAATGCACGCGTCTGGTTGAAAAGGCTGTTGCATCCGAAAACCTGGAGTTTCTTGGATGGCGGGATGTTCCCGTAAACAGGGATGCCATTTCCGGCCTGGCTAAAGAAAAACGGCCTGAAATAAGGCAATGTTTTATCGACGGCAAGGGCATGGATATCCCTGAGCTTGAACGCAGGCTCTATATCACCCGAAAATTTATTGAAAAAGAAGGGATGGCCCTTCTCCAGGGAAACGAATGTTTTTATATCTCCAGCATGTCGTGCCAGACGGTTGTTTACAAGGGCATGTTTACCGCCCCCCAGCTATCGGGTTTCTATAGTGACCTGAAAGACCCGGAACTTGTCAGTGCAGTTGCCGTGGTTCACCAGCGATACAGCACCAACACATTCCCCTCATGGGAACTGGCCCAACCCTTTCGGTATCTTGCCCATAACGGTGAAATCAATACTCTGCGCGGCAATATCAATCATGTCCGGTCAAGGGAATCCTCCCTTGCATCCGACCTGCTGGGAGAAGACCTGAAAAAACTCCTGCCGATTATTAATGAAAAAGGCAGTGACTCTTCATGTCTTGACAACGTCCTTGAACTGCTGGTCAATACCGGCCGTTCCATCTCCCATTCCATGCTGATGCTGATTCCCGAAGCATGGGGAGTCAAATATCCCATGGGGCCCGATCTCAGGGGTTTTTTTGAATACCATGCAGGAATGATGGAGCCCTGGGACGGCCCTGCGGCTGTTGCCTTTTCCAATGGCACCCAGACAGGGGCAATGCTCGACAGAAACGGCCTTCGCCCGGCACGCTATACCATTACAACGGACGGTCTGATTGTTTTTGCATCAGAGACCGGGGTACTGGACATACCACCTGAAAAGGCAAAAGAGAAAGGGGCGCTTCGACCGGGTGAAATTATTGTGGTTGATTTCAACAAACAACGGATCCTTAAAAATGGTGAAGTGAAAAGCCTGTGTGCACGAAGGCAACCTTACCGGCGCTGGGTAGAGGAAAACAAAATTTCATTAAGGGGATTCTACGGTGATGTGGGCACTGTGAAGCCGGACATTAAAAATCTCTTTTTAAACCAGAAACGTTTCGGCTACACCCGGGAAGACATGGACATGATTCTAGATCCTATGGCTTCAAACGGCATGGAACCGATGGGTTCCATGGGAAATGACTCACCCCTTGCTGTTCTGTCTGAAAAAAACCAGCTTCTGTACGGGTATTTTAAACAGCTTTTTGCCCAGGTGACCAATCCACCCATTGACCCTGTGCGTGAAGAGCTGGTCATGTCCCTGATGACGTTCATCGGGAACCCGGGCAATATATTGACCGAAATCCCCCAGAACAGCTGCCTGATCAAACTCAAGCATCCGATTGTTTCCAATGAGGATTTAAACCGGATCAAAGGAATAAACCAGAAAAAATTTCGAAGCTCGATCATTCCAACAGGCTTTCCTGCGGGCGGTTCCGGTAAAGATCTTGAAGAAGCCATTAATACCTTTTGCGATAAAACGGAGAAAGCAATCGAATTGGGCAGCACCATCGTTATTTTAAGTGATCGCCTGCTTTCGGAAAACCAGGCTCCGATTCCCGCCCTCCTTGCCGTCTCTGCGGTTAACAGGCGGCTTGTGAAAAAAGGAAAACGAACCGGTTGCGGTATTATTATTGAAACCGGCGAAGCAAGAGAAGTGATGCACATGGCCCTTCTGCTGGGTTACGGGGCAACAGCCATAAATCCGTATCTTGCGTTTGAGTCCATTGCGGAAATGGCTGCCGGAAACCGTCTTTCCCGACAAATTGACGGGGCAAAAGCCATTGAAAATTACATTAATGCCCTGTGCAAGGGACTTCTCAAAACCATGTCCAAAATGGGCATATCCACCTTACGAAGTTACCGGAGCGCCCAGGTTTTCCAGGCAGTGGGCATCAACCAATCCGTTATTGACACTTATTTTACCGGCACATCATCAACCATTGAAGGTATCGGCCTGGATGAAATTGCCAGAGAAGCGGCCCAACGATATGAAGATGCATACACCTGCAGCGCTGTCAAACCCCTGATTCTTCCATCCGGCGGTCATTACAGGTTCCGGAACGATGGGGAACGGCATCTCTGGACACCGGAATCCATCACCGCGCTTCAGCAGGCTGTCAGGAAAAACGATTTTCGCAGGTATCGCGAATATGCGGATATAATCAACAACCAGTCTGAAAAGCAGTCAACCTTAAGGGGCCTTTTTACATTCAAAAAAAGAACCCCGGTTCCTTTAGATGATGTTGAACCGGCTGAAAATATCGTCAAACGGTTTGTAACCGGCGCCATGTCTTTTGGGTCCATCAGCCGGGAAGTCCATGAAACCATAGCCATTGCCATGAACCGCTTGAAAGGAAAAAGCAACAGTGGCGAAGGCGGCGAAGACCCGGATCGGTATATTCCCCTTCCAAACGGCGACAGCCGATCCAGCGCGATAAAACAGGTCGCCAGCGGACGTTTTGGCGTCACGGCTGAATATCTTGTCAATGCACGGGAAATCCAGATAAAAATCGCCCAGGGTGCAAAACCCGGTGAAGGCGGCCAGCTGCCCGGGCACAAGGTCAATGAGGAGATTGCACGTGTCCGGCATTCAACGCCCGGGGTTACGCTGATATCACCCCCCCCGCACCATGACATTTATTCCATTGAAGACCTGGCCCAACTGATATTTGACCTGAAAAATATTAATCCATCAGCCAGGGTATCGGTTAAGCTCGTGTCTGAGACAGGTGTAGGCACTGTGGCCGCGGGTGTTGCAAAAGCCCATGCCGACATGGTTCTCATTAGTGGTAGTGACGGCGGAACCGGAGCCTCGCCCCTTTCGTCCATCCGGCATGCCGGTGCCCCCTGGGAACTCGGACTTGCCGAAACACAGCAGACATTGATATTAAACGGCCTTCGCAGCCGTATCCGGATTCAGGCAGACGGGCAGATTAAAACCGGTCGTGATGTTATTATTGCTGCACTGCTGGGTGCAGAAGAGTTTGGTTTTGCCACCACCATCCTTGTGACACTGGGATGTGTCATGATGCGAAAATGTCATAAAAATACCTGCCCGGTGGGTGTTGCCACCCAGGACCCCCGGCTTCGCAGGTTGTTTAAGGGAAAACCCGAACATGTGCAAAATTTCCTTTTCATGGTGGCACAGGAAGCCCGCGGGATTATGGCTGAACTGGGATTCCGCAAAATGGATGACCTGATCGGCAGATCCGACATCATTGAAATGAACACAGCCATCAATTTCTGGAAATCAAAAAGACTTGATGTTTCCCGGATACTGTATCATCCGGATAATAAAGAAGAGAATATAAGAAGACAGGTTGAATCCCAACCCTGCGACACAGAGGAAAGTATTGACAATGAACTCATTGAAAAATCAAAAAATGCACTGGAAACAAAGGAAAAAGTAGACATTACCGTTTCGATTCAAAACAGGCATCGCACGGCAGGCACCATGCTTTCAGGGGAAATTGCCAGGCGATATGGTAACGAGGGTCTTCCCCACGATACCATCACATGCAGGTTTGAAGGATCAGCCGGCCAGAGTTTCGGTGCTTTTGCGGCAAAGGGACTTACACTGATTCTTTCCGGAGAATCAAACGACTATCTTGGCAAAGGACTTTCCGGCGGAAAAATAATCGTCATTCCCCCGCCGGAAAGCACTTTTGACCCGTCTGAAAACATGATCGCTGGAAATGTTCTTCTTTATGGCGCCACATCCGGAGAAGTATACATCCATGGCAAGGCGGGGGAACGGTTTGCCATACGAAACAGCGGCGCTGTGTCAGTTGTTGAAGGCACTGGCGATCACGGATGCGAATACATGACCGGCGGCAGGGTTGTGGTCCTCGGTGATACCGGCATTAACTTTGGCGCCGGGATGAGCGGCGGCATTGCCTATGTATATGATCCGGACCAGCAGTTTGATGGTCGATGTAACCTGGAAATGGTGGACCTGGAAATCATCAGGGAAAATGAAGATATTAACGAACTGAAAACTATGATTCAACAACATCTCGAATACACTGGCAGCCCAAAAGCCAGGAAGATACTTTCAAACTGGGAAGACTGCCTTCCCTATTTTGTCAAGGTTTTCCCAATGGAGTACCGTAAGGTACTGGGCAAAATGATAAAAGAAGATGAAGCAATTGAACGACAAGAGGTCCAGCATGGGTAAAGATACGGGTTTTCTTGAATATGACAGAAAAGAACCGGGGTACAGGCATCGTGATGAGCGGCTGAAAGATTATCGGGCTGTGGAATATGAACCTGAAGAAGATGATATCTATGATCAATCGGCACGATGTATGGACTGCGGCATTCCCTTCTGCCATGGATACGGATGCCCTGTGGCGAACATCATCCCTGAATTCAACGATTTCGTTTACCGGGGCAAATGGCGTGAAGCACTGGACATCCTGCTGTCGTCAAACAACTTCCCGGAATTTACCGGGCGGGTGTGTCCCGCCACATGTGAAACAGCCTGTGTGGCCGGTATTAACGGCAAGCCTGTAACCATCCGGCAGATTGAACTGGCCATTATAGAAATGGGATTTAACAAAGGACTTATCAGCCCCTTGTCAAATATACAGTACTCCGGTGAAACAGTAGCCGTCATCGGATCAGGCCCTGCCGGCCTTGCGGCAGCCGACACGCTGAACAAGGCTGGATTCAGGATTACGGTGTTTGACGATGCAGAATACCCCGGCGGTATTTTACGATACGGAATCCCTGACTTTAAACTTGAAAAACGAATTGTTGAACGCCGAATCAAATTGATGGAGGAAGAAGGTGTTGTTTTTGAAACGGGTATCCTCGTGGGAACAGATGTTTCAGCCCGTTATATAAAAAAACATTTTGACGCCGTCTGCCTGGCCTGCGGTGCCCGAAAACCGAGAGATCTATCGGTTCCGGGAAGGGACCTTTCCGGTATATACTTCGCCATGGACTACCTGATTCAGCAGAACCAGCGAGTCATGGAAAAAGTGCTGTCATATCCCGAAGAAATCAGCGCATCCGGAAAATCGGTCGTGGTTATCGGCGGCGGTGACACCGGATCGGACTGTGTGGGCACTGCCTTGCGGCAGGGAGCCAAAAACGTTATCCAGCTTGAAATCCTTCCGGAACCGCCCCGTGAAAGACCCGACGCTGCTCCATGGCCCATGTGGCCGGTGATTCTCCGCGAAACCCATGCCCATAAGGAGGGAGGCACACGGATATGGGCGGTAACCACAACGGCCTTTGCAGGAAAAAACGGATCTGTCAGCAAGCTGCAGTGTGCTGAAGTCACCTGGCAGGAAAAAGACAGCCGCCGGTTTCCGGTTGAAATAGAGGAAACTGAATTTGAAATAACGGCGGACATTGTGATCCTTGCCATGGGATTTACCGGTCCCGGGAACACCCGGCTGATTGAAGATTTCCAGATAAAAACAGACCCCATGGGCAATGTGTGGACAAACAGCGATTTAATGACAAACTGTAATGGCATTTTTGCTGCCGGCGATATGGCAACCGGACAGTCCCTCGTTGTAAAGGCCATCCATTCGGGAAGAAA
>JAUXDD010000018.1 GCA_030618465.1 Desulfobacteraceae bacterium | reverse complement strand
CAATTTTCAAGTTCTCAAATTTATTTCCCTTGTATTCAATGACTGTAAGCAGATCGCTTAATACCTGACAGGGGTGGTATAGATCCGTCAACGCATTTATTACCGGTATGCTTGAAGACTCTGCATATTCTTTTAACATATCCTGTGAAAATGTTCGTATGGCAAGGGCATCAATGAACCTGGACAGTACACGGGCCGTGTCTTTAACCGGCTCATTCCTGGATATCTGTGTGTCCTTGGCGCTCATAAAAATTGGCGTTCCACCTAGCTGTACCATTGCTGCTTCAAACGACACACGGGTTCTGGTGGACGGTTTATCAAAAATCAGTCCCAGGGTTTTTCCTTCAAGGGTTCTGTCTGCAATTCCTTTTTTGTGACGTCTTTTTAATTCAGCAGCTCTGTCAAAAAGAGTTTGAAAATCTTTTTTGTCAAGATCAGAAAGAGTAAGTATATCCTTTTTCAAAACAACCTCTTAAATTATACACGGCCTGGTATCAATAATTACAATGTTGGAAATATTTCATCAAGGCATGTCACAAGAGCGTCTATTTCCTCTTTTTTTATAATCAAAGGAGGTATAAAACGCAAAATATTGTCCTGAATGCAGTTAATAAGAAAGCCCTTTTTCATACAGGCAACAACCACCGGCCCCCCCGCTGCTCTAATCTTCATACCCAGCAAAAGTCCCAGCCCTCTTACATCCTCTATAATTTCATGCCTGTCTTTGAGCCATAATAACTTTTGCCGGAAATATTCTCCTGTCTCTTTACAGCGTTGAACAATTTTTTCGTTTTCAATTGTTTGAACGACTTTAAGTGATGCTGACGTAATTATTGGTGTGCCGCCAAAAGTTGATGCATGGGTACCATAGCCAAAAGCCTGGGCGATATCTTCTCTGGCGAGCATGGCACCGATCGGCAAACCATTCCCTAATGCTTTAGCCAGAGTCATGATATCCGGTTCAATACCAAAATGCTCGTAAGCAAAAAGTTTTCCGGTACGACCCATTCCCGTCTGTACCTCATCAAAAATAAGAAGTGCACCGAATTTATTACAAATATTTTTCACCGCTTCAAAATATCCTGGATCAGGACAACGTACCCCCCCTTCACCCTGAAGGGGTTCAAGCATAACCGCACATGTTGAAGATGAAATCTTTTTTTCCAGGCTTTTTATATCATTAAACGGAACAAATTCGAATCCATGCAGTACAGGATCAAATCCTTTTTTGATTTTATCCTGACCGGTAGCGGAAAGTGCAGCCATTGTCCGGCCATGAAATGATTTTTCCATGGATATTATTTTATATCGGTTCTCATCATCTCTTTCAGCAAAATATTTTCTTGCAAGCTTTATGGCAGCTTCATTTGCCTCAGCACCGCTGTTACAAAAAAACACCCTGTCTGCAAAACTGTTATTAACCAGCCATGATGCCAGTTCAACCTGTGGTAATGTGTAATAAAGATTTGAAACATGTAGCAGAATTTCTGCCTGACGTGACAGTGCTTTTGCAATTTCAGGATGTGAATGCCCCAGGTTGCATACGGCAATACCTGCTACAAAATCTGTATATGACCGGCCTTCCGTATCCCAGAGCGTGCATTGATTGCCCTTTTCAATGACAATAGGTATCCTGTTGTATGTTTGGGCTATCACCGTATCGGATTTTTTTTTAATATCTGTCTTCATAATATAACTTCTGTTCCAATTCCTTTATCGGTAAAAAGCTCCAGTAGTATGGAATGACGTTTTGTACCGTTTACTATCTGTACTTTTTCTACTTTGTTTTGAAGTGCTTCAAGAGAATATTCAATTTTTGGAATCATGCCACCTGAAATTTCTTTATTATCCACCATTCTTTGAATGGTTTCTGAATTTATTGATGCTATCAGTTCACCATCCGCATCAAGAACGCCATCCACATCTGTCAGCAAAACAAGACGACCTGCCGAAAGGGCCACAGCAAGTCTGGCCGCCACCATATCCGCATTTATATTATAGGTTTCGCCTGATTCACCAACTCCGACCGGTGCAATAATCGGGATAAAATCCTGTTTTGTCAAAGTATTGATAATTTCAGGATTCATGTGGGTAACGTTTCCCACCAGCCCTGGATCAATAATCTCAGGGGGCCTGTCCTCATCTTCCTGGTGCATGATTGTGAGTTTTTCTGCAAAGATGAGTCCGCCATCCTTACCGCAGAGACCCACAGCTTTCCCACCCTGTTGATTTATCCGGGCAACAATTGATTTATTGACTTTTCCGCCTAACACCATTTCAACTACATCCATGGTTTGTTCATCGGTAAAACGTATTCCCCGGACAAATTTTGAACGGATTCCCATCTGTTCAAGAACAGTATTAATCTGTGGGCCGCCACCATGAACAACAACCGGATTCAACCCAATAAATTTAAGCAGGGTAATATCCCTGGCAAAATCTTTTTTTAACTGCTCATCAACCATCGCATGCCCACCATACTTGATTACAATGGTCATCCCTGCAAAACGACGTATATATGGCAATGCTTCAATTAATATTTCAGCAACATTAGGATTCATTTTAAAAATTTGATCTTGTTTAAATTAAAAATATATTCATTCATGAATACGAAAACTGTATGTTTTAGAGAATATATCTGCTTAAATCCTCATCGTCCTTAATATCCTTAAATTTGTCGTTTACATAATTGCCATCAATGACAATGTTTTTAACCTGTAAATCCGGTGCATCAAAAAGGATATCTTCCAGAAGGCATTCCATCAGGGTATGCAGACGTCTTGCCCCTATATTTTCTGTACTGTTGTTTACATCTTCAGCAACCTTTGCGATTTCAGTTATGGCATCTTTATTAAAAACCACATCAATCCCTTCTGTTTTTATGAGGGCTTTATACTGGAGAATCAGGGCATTTTTCGGTTCTGTTAATATCCTCTCAAATTCTTTTCGGCTTAATGAGTCCAGCTCAACTCTTATGGGAAAACGTCCCTGAAGCTCCGGTATCAAATCAGATGGTTTGCACATATGAAATGCGCCGGAAGCAATAAACAGGATATGGTTTGTCCTGACAGACCCGTATTTGGTCGGAACCGTGCTCCCTTCAACAATGGGTAGAAGATCCCTCTGCACCCCTTCTCTGGATACATCCGGACCATGACCGCCGTCCTTGCCGGCAATTTTGTCAATTTCATCCAGGAAAATAATCCCGGATTGTTCGACCATTTCAATTGCATTTTTAACAACCTTATCCATGTCAACCAGATCCTGCGCTTCTTCCTGGGCGAGAATTTCCATTGCTTCAGGCACTTTGACTTTGCGCCGTTTCTTTCCTTTTGGCATAAGGCCACCCAGCATATCCTTAAAGTTAATCCCCATTTCTTCCATACCTACATTGGAAAAAATCTCAACGACCGGCATTGAACGATCAGATACATCCAGATCCACATATCGGGTATCGAGTTTTCCATTACGCAGCATTCTACGGAGCTTTTCTCTGGTGGAAGACGTTTCCTGCACCTTATCTTCTTTTACAATCTCAAACTGTACCTCTTTTGTATCCTCGGGCTTAACCGTGACATCCTCCTGTGATTTGGGTAAAAGAAGATCGAGCATTCTTTCCTCGGCAATCAGGTTTGCTTTTTCCTTAACAGTATCCTGTTCCCTTGATTTTAAGATATTTACTGTGACTTCAAGCAGGTCCCTTACCATAGATTCAACATCTCTGCCCACGTAACCCACTTCAGTAAATTTTGACGCTTCGACTTTAAAAAAAGGGGAATCTGCCAGTCTGGCAAGTCGTCTTGCTATCTCGGTTTTACCAACGCCTGTCGGGCCAATGAGAATGATATTTTTCGGTGCGATTTCATCTCGGAGTCCTTCAGAGACCTGCCGTCTTCTCCACCTGTTTCTTAAAGCAATAGCTACAGAACGTTTTGCCCTGTCCTGACTTATGATGTATTTATCAAGTTCTTTTACAATTTCAGCTGGCTTCAAATTACTCATGAAAATATCCTATAAAATGGTGCTGTTTTTACATTTCTTCAATTGTCAGTATATTGTTTGTATTCACACATATGGAGGCTGCAATTTTCATTGCTTCTTCAACAATAACCCTTGCATCAAGATCAGCATGGGCAAGTAATGCAGTTGCGGCGGCCTGTGCGGCAACGCTGCCGGACCCAATGGCAACGAGTCCTTCATCAGGCTCTATCACATCACCGTTTCCTGAAATCAGGAATAAACGTGATTCATCAACAGCTATCATAAGGGCCTCAAGTCGCCTGAGATATTTATCCGTACGCCAGTCTTTAGCAAGTTCAACTGCGCTTCGCGTCAGATTACCATTATAACGCTCCAGTTTTGATTCCAACCGTTCGGAAAGATTCAGCGCATCGGCTGTTGCTCCGGCAAATCCAACGATAATTTTATCATTGTAGATTCTTCTGACCTTTCTGGCATGGTGCTTTATTATCGTTTGATTCATGGTGACCTGACCGTCACCGGCAACGACGATTCGGTTATTGTGTCTGACTGCCAGAATAGTTGTTCCGTGAAATGAGTCCATATTTATTATTATTTTCTTGGATGGGCACTGTCATAAGTTTCCATCAGTTTATCAATTGTAACATGCGTATATTTCTGGGTTGTTGAAAGACTTTTATGCCCGAGAAATTCCTGTACAAGCCGCAAATCAGCACCGGCATCCAGCATATGTGTGGCAAACGTATGCCTCAGCGAATGCGGTGATACGGGTATGGGAATACCACATTTATCGGCAATTTTTTTAAGGATACGGCCGATGGATCGTGGTGAAAGACGGCCGTAATTTTTATTTAAAAAAAGAGGGCCTTTTTTATCCGCGCAATTCATTTTTTTAGTTGTTAACATTTTATTTTTAAGTCTGTCCCTGTATATCCTTACTGCCTTAAGAGCCTTTTTGCCAACAGGTACAATTCGTTCCTTATTCCCTTTCCCAAGAACACAAATGTGATTACCCGACCAATTCACATCGGAGACGTTTAATCCGGAAAGTTCAGACACCCTTACACCAGATGAATACATTGTTTCAAAAATCGCCAGATTCCTTTGATCAAGAAGTGTTTCGGTTTTGATTGAATCAAGAAGACGAAACATATCATCTACAGGCAGATATACAGGTATTGGTTGTTCCTGTTTTGGCGTTATGATAGAATCTGAAGGATTTTCAAGAATAATACCATATTTTACCAGATACTTGAAAAAAGAACGGATAGTAGAAAGTTTTCTCGCAATGGATGTTTTCTTAATTTTCTTTTTATGTAAAAATCCTAAATATCCTCTAATAGCAAGGCCGTCAACATCTTTGATCCCTGAATTTACAGCTGCTTTTGACTTAATTGTTTTCCGGGTATTGCTTTCGGTTAAATATAAAACAAACTCTTCCAGATCATTCAGGTAAGCCCTGCAGGTATTACCTGAATACCCTTTTTCAGTTGAAAGAGATTCAATAAATGATTCTATCAGTTTTGATAACGGAGAATTCATTATTCAAGTCACACAAAAGCGTATAATTAAGCAGCCCTGCGCGTTTTTTTTTTTAATCTGCTGATTCGACGTCTGAAAATGGTTGCCATTTTTGAATCATTTTCATTTAAGGCAGCTTCCTGTTTCGCTTTCATCTCCTTGATTTTTATTTTAATATCACGAATCGATGAATTCTTTTTAGAAACCTTGTCCTCTTTAATTCCTCTGGCTTTTTTTATGGCACTGATCAACTCCGGTTTGTTCATACCATGAGCGCCGGTAATTTCAGAAATTTCCAGGGCAACTTCACGAAGTTCCTTTGCTGTCATTTTTTCCAGAGGTTTTTCTTTTTTTTCTTTTTCGGCCATTTCTTATTCATCTCCTTTTATATATTGATAAAACTACAAGCGGAGGCTTTGTAAGCCTCCGCTATTTAATCAACTTATTATTTTTATATTAAATTACAGAATTAAGCCAGTTTGAATACAAGATGAACAGTTAACCAGAATTATTCGGTAGTGTCAATAAATAAAGGCAGTTTTGGAGCAATTAAATGTGTTCTGTTGCCGCAGTTATCATTTTTTAAAATAACGCACCATCAACTTTTTCATATCCTCCCAAACATCGCGTTTTTTATCCGGATTCTTGAGTAAATAAGAAGGATGGTACGTGGGCATAAGCTTAATTCCATTGTAATCATGAAACCTGCCCCGGAGTCTGGATATGGGTGTATTTGTGTTCAACAGTGTCTGGGCTGCAAAAGCTCCCAGCGCGCATATAAACTCCGGTTTAATAACACGGATCTGGCGTTCAAGAAAAGGAACGCAGGTTTTTATTTCCTCAGGCAGGGGATTCCTGTTCCCGGGAGGCCGGCATTTAACGATGTTGCAGATATATACAGATTCTCTTGTCAGTTTGATGGCATGAATTATTTTTGTAAGAAGTTGTCCGGAAGGTCCCACAAAGGGTTCTCCCTGCTGATCTTCATGATACCCCGGCCCTTCACCCACAAAAACAAGCCTTGCATTGGGTGATCCTTTACCGAATACAATTTTTGTCCTGTTTTCAGAAAGTTTACACCTGCAACAATTGCCAAGATCCGTTTTGATTGATTCCAGTGTTCCTAAAACAGGTTGACTGATTTCTCCCCAGGTATTTAAGGTTTCAATGTTCTGGCTGGAGCATTCAAAACCACTCCATCCAATATCTGATATGAATTTAAAATAATTGATTGTTTCTTCGGTTATATCCTCAAACGTTTTTCTGCTCGATGTTCCATTTTCAATCTGTTCTGACATAAAAGAAGGCCCGTTATTATTTTACCATTAATATCCGGTCAAGAAGAATGTTTGCGACCTCTTCCTTATCCATTTCCGGGATGGATTCACTGGTTCCGTCTTTAAAAAAAAGCGTCACTTTATTGGTGTCTGTTCCGAATCCTGAAGTTGGCGTTCCCACAATATTTCCGACAATAATATCGAGATTTTTTTCTGTGAGTTTTTTTTGGGCATTGTTCTTAAGATCCTGTGTTTCAGCCGCAAATCCCACAAGTACTTGATTTTTCTTTCTCCCGCCCAACTCCTTTAATATATCAATATTTTTCTGAAGGTGTAATACCAGCTCATCACCCGATTTTTTTATTTTCTGATCAGCCTGTTTTTTGGGTCTGTAATCTGCAACAGCAGCAACTTTTATTATAACGTCGCTATTATCCATTGCATCAAAAACAGCAGTGGACATTTCCAGAGCACTTTCAATGTTGATACAGGTAACACCTTGTGGGACACAGCGGTTGGTCGGCCCTGACACAAGAGTTACCTCCGCACCTCTTTTAGCCGCGGCACGGGCTACGGCATACCCCATTTTTCCGGAAGAATAATTGCTTATATATCTGACCGGATCAATGCATTCCCTGGTAGGGCCTGCGGTAACAAGTACTTTTTTCCCTGTAAAATCTTTAGTCGAGAGAATTGAGATCAGATATTCTAAAATAAATTCCGGTTCCGGAAGACGACCGGCTCCTGAAATACCGCAAGCCAGTTCTCCTTCTCCGGGTACGATAATGTGTTTTCCATCTGCTTCCAGGATGTCAATATTTCGCTGCACCGCTCTGTTTTCATACATATGTGTATTCATGGAAGGACACATAATAACAGGTGATGTTACCGCCAGTATAAATGTACACAGGGCATCATCTGCAATACCGTTTGCAATCTTCCCCAGAATATTTGCGGTTGCAGGAGCAATAACGACAGCATCTGCCTCTTTTGCCCAGTCAATATGTTTAATTGAAGCATCGCCGTCATCTCCAAAAAGACTGATGCAGACCGGTTGCCCGGATAGTGTCTCAAACGTCAGCGGCCCCACAAACTCGCATGCTTTTCTGGTCATGATGACTTGTACGTTTGCTTCCTGCTTCACCAATAGTCTTAACAGTTCAATACTTTTGTAAGCAGCAATTCCTCCGCATACGCCAAGGACGATGTTTTTATCCCTGATAACATTTTTCATGATAATTTCCGCCTGATTATACTTTTTACGATTACATCAAAATTTAATTTATTTCAAAAGGCCTGATTCAGTTTTTTTAAATTAAATATACTTTAAATATAAAAAAGTCAATTTGTATGCCTGGAATCAACAGGGTAACCGCATTGTAATTTTTAAATGCTCAACTGAAAGAGAATTAAATTCGATGTTGAATCCTGGCAATTATTTTTATATAGTTCAGTTTCATTTAACTATTGTCTATCCAGAAATGGCTATTTTGTCCAATTTCTGGATGGACACTGACTAACATCAATTCATGATTTTCTGATTTTAAAAATTTAAGAATGAATTTTACACAAAGGCCGGTTAATACCAATAAAAAAAAAATCGGGGAAATTGAAACAAACAGTCTTGAAAAAATTGTCATGATCGGCTCTTTGCCTCCGATTCGTGCCATTAGCAGTTACTGCTATGAACTTGTCTCAGCCGTTTCGAAAATAATAAACGTCGAATTTATCTCTTTTAACAAGATTTATCCTGAATTCATGTATCCGGGAAGAAAGCTGAAGGAAGATCACACGTTCCCTTCCATTTCCATTGACAACATAACGGTAAATCGCAGATTATCCTGGTACAATCCATTTTCATGGTTCATTGAAGGCTTTTTGCCCAAAGGAGAACTTCTCCATGCACAGTGGTGGAGTTTTCCCCTGTTTATAATCTACTTTGTTGTCTGTACCGGATTTAAACTTCGGGGAAAACCCGTCGTTTTAACCGTACACAATGTAATGCCGCATGAAAAGTCACATGCATACACGGCAGCATCAGGGATACTTTTTAAACTGTGCTCTCACTTTATCGTCCACACGAATCAAAACAAATACCAGCTTCAAAGGAACTTTAACATTCCTGAGAGACGGATTACCGTCATTCCCCACGGCACCCTGGATTTTCATGTTCAGCCCCGGACAGATCGTGAAATTAAAAAAAAAGAGTTTGGATTTGATGCGGGCAACAAGATAATTCTTCTGTTTGGTGCTGTTCGTCCATATAAGGGAATGGACACTGCCATAAAAGCATTTGCCGAAGTTGTTGAAAAGGTTCCTGAATCCCGATTACTGATTGCAGGGAAATTGTGGGAAGACTGGGGACCATATAATACCCTGATACATGATCTGGGGCTTCACGATTATGTTGTTACAAGACTTAATTATATTCCTTCCGGAGATGTAGCCACATACTTTGCGGCATCAGACCTTGTGGTACTGCCGTATCATCACTTTGACAGCCAGAGCGGCGTGGGTACAACAGCTATTTCCTTTCGCAAACCGCTAATCGTAACAAATTCAGGTGGTCTTCCCGACCTTGTGAATGATCGAAGATATATTGTCCCCCCAAAAAACAGTCCGGCTCTGTCCAGTGCGATTTTATCCTGCATTAATAATCCGGAACAGTTAAAAGCGATGTCTGAAAGTGCTGAAACTGTGGCTGAAAAACTTTCCTGGACAGTTATTGCTAACAAAACAATATCGGTTTATACAGAAGTACTGGGCATCTCTTCTGATTTGGAAAGGAACGATACAAAATGGGCTACCTGAAAGAACTACTGCCGAAAATAATCCGATACCGCATGGCACGATTTCGTTCATTTCCGCCCGGCATGCCGTTTAATCTGACTTTTTCAATTACTAATGCCTGCCAGTCCCGCTGCAAAACATGCAATATCTGGGAACTCTACAGAAATGATCCTGAAAAAAGAAAAGATGAACTTACCCTTGATGAAATAAACAGGATATTTCATTCGATGGGGCATATTTATATCTTTAATATCAGTGGCGGTGAACCTTTTTTGCGAAATGATATAAAAGAGATTATTGAGTCTGCCTGCAGATATTTATCTCCCGGTATTATTCACATCCCGACGAACGCACTTTCCGGTGATACGGTTAGAAAAAAAGTCATTGAAATTCTAAAAATGTTACAGGATGACTTTCCCGGAACACGGTTGACGGTTAAACCCAGCCTTGACCATATTAATGAAAAGCATGATGAAATTCGCGGTGTACCAGGAAACTTTAAAAAAGTTATGACGTTGTTTAACGAACTGCAAACCATACAGCCGGATTTTCCTGATTTTCATGCGGAACTGGGTACAGTGATATCAAAATGGAATGTAAATGACATTGAAGAGATCGCCGGTTTTGTGAAAAAGCTTGGTGCTGACAGTTACAGGAATGAAATTGCCGAACAGCGATCTGAAATGTTTAACATGGACCATTCAATAACACCTTCTCCTGATGACTACCAAAAGGCGATCGGTTTCTTTGTGGGTACGATCAGAAACAGTATGAAGGATCGTAATTTTTTCCAGAAGATTACCAATGCTTTTCGTTTGGTTTACTATGATCTTGCCATTTCCATATTAAAGTCACAAAAACAGGTAATTCCCTGTTATGCCGGTATATCAAATGCTCATATGACACCTTATGGAGATGTATGGGCATGTTGCACGCTGGGTTATGACAAACCAATGGGCAACCTCCGTGAAAATAATTACAATTTTAAAAAAGTCTGGAACAGCAGACAGGCAGAAGGAATACGCAGATATATTAAAAGCATGGATTGCTATTGCCCCATGGCCAACCAGACATATTCAAATATGTTATTGCACGCACCATCTTTTATAAAAGTATTGCGCGAAATATTTATATCAAAATAAACTATGGTTCCTCAGACAACGAATAAAAGGGTATTATATAAGATCGGATTTATAACCATTATCCTGATGTTGGTTTTTTTTATTCTATCCCGGGATATCTTATGCAAATTGGGTGAATTTCTTATACTTGATCAAAAGCTTGAAAAATCAGATGTGGTGGTAGTCCTCAATACGGATGTGGAATATTACCCCCGACTCATAGAAGCCGCAGCCATTTATAATAAAGGAGTTGCAGATAAAATTGTTATAAACGGAAATCGTAAAACAGATATTCTCCGTAACCTTGAATCTAAAGGTTTTGAATTATGCTGCCACTGGTGTGAAAATCGACTGCGCATTCTATCGTTACTTGGCGTGCCAAGGGACAGCGTAATCTGTATAAGTGCAGAAGATGCTTATGATACCATCAGTGAAGCAAATTCAGTTGGAAAGGAACTTGTCAGAATGGGATATTCACGGATACTCATCACAACAAGTAAATATCACACCCGACGGGCATCTCTTATCTGGGAAAAACAGTTTGGAGAAAATTTCTCTATTTCTACTGTTTCTGCAAAAACAGACCCCTATGATCCTCACGGATGGTGGAAAGAAGGACGCCAGTTACGCTGGGTGATGGCAGAATATGGCGCATGGATTTATTACTGGTGGAAACGTTCAACCGATGCTGAAGGTGGCTTGTGAAATATTTAATTACCGGGGCAACCGGATTTATCGGGCCGTATCTGGTCAGGGCAATTCTTGCCTCCGGTCATTCCTGCAGATGCCTGGTCCGATCCGACAGTAAAGCAGGTGTTTTGAAACAACCGGGAGCGGAACTGGTTCAAGGTGATATCACAAAACCAGAAACGCTGACTGGAATTGCCGATGGAATGGACTGTGTTATTCACATGGCCACTCTTGGCCACATGAGCAATTTTGCTGTAACAGAATCCATGTTTGAACAGATTAATGTGCAGGGCACATTGAATATCATGCGTGAAGCCCTGGCGGCAAAAGTAAATAAAGTGGTTCATTGCAGCACGGTCGCAGCCATGGGAATATGTAATGATGTCCCTGCAACAGAAGAGAGCCCGTGTAACCCCCACCATCCCTATGGACAGAGCAAACTCAAAGCTGAGAAAGAAGTATTGAAACTGGTAGCAGATGAAAAATTACCGGCGTCGATTATCCGCTTTTCTATGGTTTATGGCCCTGGTGATCCACGTGATATGCTTAAACTGACACGTATGGCAAAAAAAGGACTGTTCCCAAAAGTGGGAACCCGCCCCAAATTAACGCCGCTTATTCATGTTGAAGATGCTGTCAATGGTCTGCTGCTCACTGCGGAAAAAGGAAGGCCTGGAGAAATATACCTGATAACAAATAATAATTCAGAACCATTTGACACAATAAGAACAATTATCCTGCATGCCCTGAAAATACGTCGTTTCCCCCTGTTTATTCCTGAATGGGCTGCCCTTTCCGTTGCATATTTAATTGAAAAAGGTTTTACTTATATGGGTAAATCACCGCCGGTTTCAAGAAAAAATATTGAATCCACACTGGCTGACAGGATTTTTTCCATAAATAAAGCAAAGAGGGAACTGGGTTTTGTCCCTCAGGTAAATCCTTCGCAGGGATTAAAAAATACAGTATTATGGTACAGGAAAAATGGCTGGATATAACGAAGAAATTAAGAAAAAAGAAGTTGAAGTATTTGGTGTAACCTATGACAGGTACGTATTGATTCAGCTTCATAAATTGTTTGCTGCAAGGCTGCATCTGAAAAAAATTGTAGAGATGCCGAGCCATGGTGCCAAAGCTGCCGGTTCATTATATTCCATAGGTTTTGGCATGGCGGGTTGTGATGTTACACTGGTGAATCCTGAACCGGAAATGATGTATGGCTGGAAAGAACTTGACATGGATGATAAGGTTGAAACCGTTTTCTTGCCTTCTGGTGTTTATAGTTCAGGATTCAAAGACAATTCATTTAATCTTGCATGGAATTTTGTTACATGGACAGAACTGGAATATCCGGATCGATATCTTCTGGAAATGAAACGAATTTCCGATTCATATGTTCTTCTCGTCACTTGCAATAATTTTCAGCCGGGATATCCATGGCACAGGCTGATCCATAAAATATTCCGATTTCCATGGACCCATGGAAAGGTTGAATTAAATAATATTTCAAAAGTGAAAAATATGTTCAGGCATACAGGCCTGAAAATAATTGAATATGGTGCGATCGATTCGCCTGGTTGGCCGGACCCCAGCGGCCCGAGAGATATCCGTCTCCATAAAAAGTACGGAAAAAAAAATGAAATGGAAACGATAAAAAAACCGGACTGGGAAGTACCAATTATTCAATACGCGAAATCAGAGAAATTCCCTTTCTGGATGAGGGCATTGGGGATATGGGACATGGCATTCAGGAAAGGGGTATTTAAATTGCCTGTGAGCCACCTTTTTTATGTATTGGGAAAAAAATAAATATTTGATTAATTTATGAATTGTTTTTGATATTCCAGAGCGTTTTACATGCTGAAAATAGAAAGTATAACGTAAACAACGCCATACCAAAAAGATACGGGCGTAAAGGAATTGAATATCTTGGAAAAGGGGTGCCTATCATATGCATTATTGTAAAATATAGCAAAAACAGTGCGCAGTAACGGGCGCACAAAATTGACTTTGCAGGAACATTAATGAACGAAGCAGGCACCCAGACTAATAAGCTTCCGACTATACTGAGTAATACTATTCGCCAATGTAAAACGTTCATCAAACGATAAGTATACTCGAACTTGCTTTTATCATTGTATGGAGTTTTTGAAACATAATAAACATAAATATCACCTGCGCCATTAATTATATTCCATGACCAGAATGCTGCCGGCTTTTTGATTATATACCAATAAAGATGCCTGGCGGGTTCTTCTTTAAACCGCTTACAAATTTCTTTTAACACTGATGCCGTGTTATTCCGAATTTCTTTTGAACGTGGATCAAATTTGTATGGAAAGCCAAAACTTTCCTGAACTTTGTCATAAGTAAAATCAGGATAAATGCCGTGATGCAAAAAATTTATCATGAGCGTTTTATCAGAAGTAGCTTTTAATGTAATAATGTTTCTAATAGTCCATGGTGAGTAAATAATAATAAAACCTATCATCATAACCAGAAAAAAAAGACCCCCTCTTTTTTTGCCATAATGAAATAAAAAAAAGAATATCATGAAAACCGGCAGATACTGCAACCCTGGCCTTACAAGACTGCAAATCCCTATAATAGCACCTATTAAACACGCTCTCCAGTTAGACGGATTAAAGATAAATTTACAAAACAGACATCCTAAAATAACTATAAAAAAACAAAATAACGTTTCAGTAAGTATATAAATATTTGCTATTATCAGATGAGGACAAATTGCCACAAGAAATGCTGCTATTGCTCCCCAGAATTTTAATAGAAAATTTTTGAAGAACTGATACGCAAAATAAAGTGTCAGGATACTTATTATCATTTGAGTGAAAATAATATTGTTTATCATTATTCTATTGGGTAAACCACCCGTGAAAAATGAAAGAAATAACGGATATCCAGGAGATCGAACTGCATCAGGAGTGATATTGTGATTTGAATTGTCGGGGGTTACTATCTCTTTGGAGTAAATTTGATTATGACGCATATTATATGCATACATAAAATAATCTCTGGCATCATGCTGCAATGGATCAGGAACATAAGTTTCAACTATAGCTTCTATCCTGAGATAGGAACCAAAAAGAACAATTAAACTTAATACTATTAAGTTAATTAAAAATATTTTTTTACGTTTACTTGTATGCATGCGTTTTTTTACACAATCCGCAACCGTACCCAGTGGATCTCCTTTTATTTCTTTTTATATTAAATAATCATCAAAATTTCAACATGAGAAAACCATGTGGGGAATTGCTGCCCATATTATATGGTATTTGCATTCTCATCTTACATGGAATAGGATAGTAAAAATAGATAAAAGGAGATCAAATGAGCGAAATAAGAATGACAGGGGAAATTCGTACGGATTTTGATTGTGAATCAACCGGTATGCCGGCAGAACGATGGGGTGAAGCGGTATTTAAAGTGGGGAATGAAGAGATTGTCTTTGAAATCAGTGTTGAAGAAAAGGTTACAGTTGCAATCATGGCTGGAGAAGATGCCTCCTGGAAGGGAACGCTTGAAGGTTTAAAAATGCTGCTAAGGGGAGAAATCAAGGCAAGATAGTGTCCATGCTACATTTAAATTAAGCTTTGTAATACAACTCCGGTCTTCTGTTTGGAAGAAAATATCTCATCCTGTGTTCTCTCACCTTTAATAAATCAGCGTTTTTGAGATCTGCCACAAGCATATTTTCTTCACCGCTTATATCTTTGCATATAACTTCACCATTCGGTCCGATAATAACAGATATTCCAGGAAAAAAAAGGCCGTTTTTATTCTCACCGGACTGATTGCAGGCAACGATAAAAACACTGTTATCAAAAGCCCTGGCAGTTAAATGTCTCATCCAGGAGACGTATTTCTCGTTTGGTGTTCCTCTGGGTGAAGCATGAGGAAAAAATATAAGATCCGCTCCACCAACTGCCATATTTGTGGAAAGCTCGGGAAAATGAGCATCATAACAGAGCTGAATACCAAATTTTATCCCACATGATTCAAACAGTGGAATCTGGTTGCCGGGAGTTAAAACAGTTGATTCCGGAGGGGCAAGATGCAGCTTTCGATACATACCGGCAATTCTGCCCGGCTCAACAACCAAATGTGTGGCAAATATCCGTCCTTCCTTATCAATTTCAGTAATTCCGGCAAGTATTACAATATTATAATGCCCGGCAATTTTTAAAAGGTCGTCGGTTATTTTTCCTGGAATCGGTTCAGATAGCATTACAACAGTATCCCTGTTAGTTGCGTATCCGCAGGTGTTCATTTCAGGAAAACAAATAATTTCAACTCCCTGATTCTTCGCATGTTGAATCCATACTCTCATGCAGTCAAGATTATAATCCATCTTACCTACAGGTGAGTTTGAACTGACAGTTGCGATTCGGATATCTTTCATTGTCTATAAATCGAATTGCGCTTTTATTTTAAAAACTTTTGTTGCAGGAAGGTTCAGGATATCATTTACGCCTGTTTTTTGAACTATCTGTTTCAGATTTTTTTTTATTTCTTCAACAGATTGGGCTATAAAGGTAAACCATATGTTATACACATTATCTCTTTTGTAATTATGTGTTACACCCGGATACTGGTTTACCGTTTTTGTAAATAAGGCAATTTTATCTTCGGGAACTTTTGCAGCACAAAGTGTACTGACAAATCCTAATTTATCAGGTACAAAATTTCCGCCAATGCGGCGTATAATACCCAGACGTTTTAGTCTGGAAATTCGATTTAATACCTCATCTTCCGTCAATCCAATTTCTTTGGCAATTGACAGATATGGCCTGGATGTAACAGGAAAATTCGACTGAATCCTGTTCAGGACAGTTTTGTCCGAATCGTCAACAAGCGATAAGATTGAGGAATTGGATTCAGTCATCTTTAAAACCTGAATTAATATAGAAGGTTACAAACCAAACAAAAAAGGCCCTGCCAATACAGGGCCTTTTAAAATCAATCAATAAATTTGATATAATAGATTTTGTTATACACATCCGGTAGGTTTTGGAAGACCCGCCATTTTACAAGCTCCTTTACCCGGGCCTGAGGGAAACAATTCATAAATATGTTTCAGTTTAAAACCGGTAAGTTTTGAAAGAACGCGAACCATCGGAGCAATACCATTTTTCTTATAGTAGTCCTGAAGTACATTGATAACTTTCCAGTGTTCTTCGTTCAGTTCGTCGATACCCTCTTCTTTTTTTACATATTGTACCCATTCAGGGGCGTAATCCTCAAAAGATTCTATAAAACCATCCTCATCAACAGTAAATGATTTTCCTTCATATTCTGCTATAGCCATTTAATTTTTCCTCCTTTTAAAATTATGATTTTTTGGCAGACAGCCGTTAATTTATATATCAAAAAAAACTTTCTATAATATTCATTCTCTGATGTCAACATGAAAACATTAAAATGTCATATTAAAAAATGAAGTTCTGTTTAATTTAAAAGTTATTACAATCAGTATTGATATTTCAACTGTTCTTTTAGCAATTCTTCGCATGCCTCGGTTTGTTTTTAAATCTGAAGAGCATACTGTTGTCGTCTTTCCTCCGTTCAAAATTATTTTGATTGTATAATCCATTATTTTATGTGATAGTCAAAATTTGTTTGATTTCTTATTCCTCGCCCTAACCTGCAACATCAGTATAGTGTGCGAAAGTATAAATCAGACTGTTGCAAAAGGGAAAATGCATATATGGAAAATGAACCAGGAAAAATTCGAAATATTGGTATCAGTGCTCATATTGATTCCGGTAAAACCACGTTGACGGAAAGAATACTTTTTTATACAAAGCGCATTCATGCTATCCATGACGTTAAAGGGAAAGATGGTGTTGGCGCGACTATGGATTCAATGGAGCTTGAAAAGGAACGGGGCATCACAATTGCCTCAGCGGCAACTTTCTGCAAGTATAAAGGTTATGAAATTAATATTATTGATACACCTGGACATGTGGATTTTACGATTGAAGTTGAGCGTTCTTTAAGGGTTCTTGATGGTGCCATCCTTGTTTTATGTTCTGTGGGCGGTGTTCAATCCCAATCGATCACTGTTGATCAACAGATGAAAAGATACAATGTCCCCTGTATTGCATTTATAAACAAATGTGACAGAAGCGGGGCCAATCCTTTTCGTGTAATTGAGCAGTTAAAAGAAAAACTGGGGCATAATGCTCTGGCAATGCAGATTCCGGTAGGCCTCGAAGAAAACCTTGAAGGGGTTGTTGACCTTGTCTCCATGCAAGCCATCTATTTTGATGGTGACAATGGAGAAATTGTCCGTACGGAAGATATACCTGATCACCTTCAACAACAAGCCACTGAGTACCGTGAAGCCATGATAGATACCGCTTCACTCTTTTCAGATGAGCTTACAGAGGCAATACTCGAAGAAGAAGAAATTACAGAGGAATTAATAATTTCAGCCGTACGTAAAGGTACTCTTTCCCGTGAACTCACGCCGGTTTTAATGGGGTCCGCGTATAAAAATAAGGGGGTACAACCATTACTGGATGCGGTAACCAGGCTCCTGCCCTGCCCTGAGGATATTGAAAATAAAGCACTCGACATGGATAACAATGAATGCACTGTCATTCTTGAAAATGATTTTGAAAAGCCGGTTGTTGCGCTTGCATTTAAACTTGAAGATGGTTCATACGGACAACTCACATATATCCGTGTCTACCAGGGAATCGTTTCCAAAGGGACATCCGTTGTAAATGTACGCACAGGAAGAAAAATAAAAATCGGCAGGGTTGTCCGGATGCATGCCGACCAGATGGAAGATATCGATGCTATACCGGCAGGTTATATTGGGGCTCTTTTTGGTATTGACTGTGCTTCAGGCGATACATTCGCCGGCATGGGTATTCATCTGTCCATGACTTCCATATTTGTTCCCAATCCGGTTATTTCATTGTCAATAATTCCCACTGACAATAAGTCACAGATTAATATGTCAAAAGCGCTTGGCAGATTTACAAAGGAAGACCCCACATTTAAAACCCATTTTGATGAAGAAACCAATGAGACCATAATCGAGGGTATGGGAGAACTGCATCTCGAAGTTTATGTTGAACGTATGCGCAGGGAATATTCAGCTGACGTAACAACAGGAAAACCGCGTGTTGCCTACAGGGAAACGATCACAAAAAGGGCGGAGTTTAACTACACACACAAAAAACAGACAGGCGGCGCCGGTCAGTTTGGGCGAATTGCCGGCTATATTGAACCTGTTTCAGATGAAGAATTTATTTTTGAAAACAATATTAAAGGGGGTGCCATACCGACACAGTTTATACCTGCATGTGAGAAAAGTTTTTTAAATTGCCTGAAAAAAGGACCCAAGCTTGAATTCCCAGTGACTGGAATTAAAATTGTTCTTGAAGATGGGGCATCACATGCTGTTGATTCATCGGACAAAGCCTTTCAGGCTGCGGCACGGGGGGCATTTCTCGAAGGTTACGCAAAAGCAGGATCAGTGATTCATGAACCTATAATGAAAGTAGTTGTTGAAACGCCGACTGAGTTTCAGGGAGCTGTAATGAAATTATTAAGTCAGCGCAGAGGGATGATTGTAGGTTCACAGGATGAAGGCTTGCAATGTGTCATTGAAGCTGAAGTGCCTCTTGCAGACATGTTTGGCTATTCAACCGTCCTGAGATCTTCAACCCAGGGGAAGGCCCAGTTTACAATGGAATTTTTGTCATACAGGCAGGTACCTCAATCAATTGCTGAAGAACTGGTAGAAAAGTTCTTAAAATAAATTTTACGGATACTGCGTTTAGAAAACTTTTTATAAGGAGCCAATTGATATATGCCAACAGAAAATTTTAAATTGAGAAATCCGCTAAAAGTTTTTGGATACAATGATGAGGACATTCTTCCCAAAGGTGGAATTGGTGCTGTGCTTGCACGTGCAGGCATTGGAAAAACATCATTTCTGGTACAGATTGCAATAACCGCAATGCATGGAAATAAAAATGTCCTTCATGTCAGCCTTGATGATTCTGTAAAGAAAATCAGCATTTGGTACAAAGAAGTATATCACCATATTTCCGAACAATATGGAATTCAGGAGGAGAACCGGAATTGGGAGCGAATATTGCCTCACAGGTTTATTTTGACATTAAAAGTTGACGGTTTCAGTATACCCAGGCTTGAAGAAAGGTTGAATGATTTGACGGAGCAGGATATATTCTCTCCAGATATAATTTTGATTGATGGATATCCATTTGAGGAGCAGCCCGAAGAGACACTGGCTGACCTGAAAAGAATCGCTGATAAATATTCAGCACGTATATGGTTTACCGTGCGGACTCACCGGCATGAAGACACCGGGCCGGATGATATACCCGTATGGTTTAAGCATATTGAATCCCTTTTTGATGTTATTATACAACTGAAACCTGATGGGAAAAAAATTCATGTGAGAAATTTGAGTAAAGACGCTTTACAATCGAAAAAATCGTTATTATTCCTTGATCCATCGACAATGCTGTTAAAAGAATCAAAGTGAATACATAAGCAAATGCTGAAATCAGGACAGGCTTTTAATAAAGTCCGAAATTGCCTTGTAAACCCTTTCTGATCCATCCCCTAGTAGTATACCGTGACGATCCATGTTTAAAAGAAGGTATTCCTTTTTTTCTGTTCCAAGAAGTTCAAATACTTTTCTGGAACCGTTAGGGTTTACAACCGGATCACGATAGGATTGAATCACCAGGGCCGGAATAGTCACGGAATTCAGTTTTGGGCTGATTGAATTCATGAGCCGGTCAAGTTCTCTTACGCCTGAAAGTGGATTGCGGAAATAGTTGATGTGCGGATTTTCAGGTTCATTTTCAACAAATTCTTTTTTTGCTGCCTCAAAATTTACTTTTCCCATTAACCAGTTCCACAGATTTACCGCCGGCACAAATCTGGTGGAAAAATCCTGGAGTTTTAATGGCGGAGATACTGCAAAAACCCCGTCCATTCTCTTAACCCTGGATGCAAGATCTAATGCCAGGCCTGCTCCGGTGGAAAACCCTCCTGCCACAACGTGCCGGCACATATTTTTCAATAGTATGTATCCTTCTTCAACAGACTCAACCCATTCCATATATGAGCGCGTCTCAAGATCATCCGGTGAAGTTCCATGCCCCTTTAAGCGTGGCGCATATACGGTATATCCCATTTCCCATAGATAATTGGCCAATTCCCTGACTTCCAGTGGTGCTGCCATGTATCCGTGAATAAGAATAATACCAGTGTCTTTATTTTTTCCTTTTAACAGAAACGGCCTGCCTGCATCTTTTTCCTTAGACTCTCCTTCAATATAAAAATTAGTGTAATCTTTTTCAAAATCAAATAGCGCTTTCTCCAATAAGAATTGGGTAATCCAGTACTTTATTCGTAACGCAGGATGAAATGCAATTCTTCTAAGCTGATCCTGAAGATTTGTCAGCGGTTCCACTTCATTGGCAATGACGGCAATCGGGTTGTCAATACGGGCCCGATGAAAATCAGGAGACTCGGAAAATGAAGCATCCTTTATCAACACATCGTCTTTTCTTTCTACAATTTCCTTTTCAACAGCAACGGATATAAAATTTTCAAACCTTTTATAACGGTCATCTGTAAGTAAATTTATCTGGTTTTCGTTAAAATTTTTATGATAGTAATGTGCTGTTTTCTCAAGCTGGAGCGCTGTTGCATAGTAAATCCTTCGTTTGAAATCCTGCTCACCAATTTTATTCAGTGGAATATATTTTAGAATGGATGCAAAAAGATGGTCATGATTTACTGTGGTCATATTATAAATGGATGACATATACCGTTTCATGATGTTTAATGACGACATTCGCATCATACGTTTTGAAGAAATCGGATCATCAAAATTAATCGGTGCAGTGGTTGCAATGTCTTTTGTAATTGAAGCGCTTTTCATGTACTGGCTGGTTTTAATGGGTTCACCAAAACGGATGTCCACATCCACTCCGGACAATAGCATGGTGCCTTCTGTCATTATCTCTTCAATCGTACGTTCAGACAAATCATCCAGCAATTTTACCGCAAGAGTGCTTAATAGATTCTGTTTGGCTCGAATGGGGTAATACGTGATATTCACCGGGACAACATATGTGTCTTTTCCCGATATGGCATCATAGGATTCTATCTGATAAAGGTCCATCAACCGTTTTGCTTCTTCAGGAGATTTTTCCCTCATCATCCTGATACGTTCTCTGTAAAATTGTGTCCTGAGGGCAAGTGTGGCAGCACCGGTATGAGGCCGATGACTACCTTCAGATGATGCAACAACAAACCTCCCTTTTTTCCGTCTTTTTTCATAAATCTTTTTGCTTTTTACCATTCGACCTTCTGGAAAAATAATCCAGGCGGCTTCTCCTGTAAGCAGACTTTTTACTATGAGAAGATCTCTATCAGGATTTTTGGTAGATACAGCACCAACTTTATCAAGAAATCCTGCCAGACCCCCTTTGAAAAGTCCATAATCCGCAAGAGACCAGACAGGGATATTGATCAGTTGATTGATATAATACGGTAGAAAAAGGGTTTCTATTCTTGTAAAATGATTAATCACAAATACAATAGAACCTTCAGGAATATTTTCCTGATCATGAATTTTTATCCTGGCTTTAGAAAGATTTGAAATTGTCTTTATCGCAAGACCAGTTGTGCGATAAGCATAACGGTTCATTTATTATATTCCTGATATAAATTTAATAAAATATATGTAAACGTTTTATAAACACAATAAGTAAACAACATTATTCATATTCTATTATAATTTCAAATAATTTTCAACTTGCGGGTTATGAAACAGCAATTCTTTGGGGATTCAAAAAAAATAATTGATTTTTAAATAAAATCCTGCTTGTTTAGGCTGAAATAAATTTTTAAAAATAAGAATGTCATAATGGAGACGGAATAATGAAAAACAGTTTTCTTCAGAACAATATAGCGGAAAGAATTGGCGGAAAACAATTCGGAAAAGACGATACCATATACAAGTTTGAAAAAATTAAACGGGCCAAACGAGCTGCAATGGCGGCAAATCCCGATACAGAACTGATTGACATGGGGGTTGGCGAACCTGATGAACCTGCGTTTCCCATTGTTGTTGAAACATTAAGCAAAGAAGCTGGAAAACCTGCAAATCGTTTCTATACGGATAATGGGATATTGACATTCCGTGTGGCTGTAAAAGAGTATATGAAAAAAATGTATGATGTGGAACTGGATGCGGAAAAACAAATTAATCACGTGATAGGAAGCAAGTCCGCTCTTTCCTTAATCCCTTCATGCTTTATTAATCCACGTGATATAAGTATTATGACCACACCCGGTTATCCGGTTTTAGGTACATGGACCCGATATCTGGGAGGCGAGGTGGTTAATCTGCCTCTTCTGAAAAATAACGGTTTTTTCCCTGATTTGGAAACGTTGACTGAAGATCAGCGGAAACGCGCAAAACTGCTTTACCTGAATTACCCAAACAATCCTACAGGCGCTGCTGCATCGGTCGAACAGTATCAAACAGCAGTCAATTTCTGCAATAAAAATAATATTCTTATTGTATCTGATGCACCTTACGCGCCGTTGAACTATGTGGGCAAACCTCTCAGTATCCTTTCTTTGCCGGGCGGTATGGACTGTGCTGTTGAACTTCACAGTATGAGCAAGGGATTTAATATGACCGGATGGAGGCTGGGATGGATATGCGGTAATGCACTTGCCGTAAACGCATTTGCCCATGTAAAGGACAATGCTGACAGCGGTCAGTTTGCAGCCATACAGATTGCTGCTGCCAAAGCCCTTGAAAGCGCAGAAAAAATCACGCCACTTATTTGTGAAAAATACAATCGCCGTCTTACGGCTCTTGCTGCCATTCTCTCGGAAATGGGATTTGACGCAAAACGACCGGATGGTTCATTTTTCATGTATGTGGGCATCCCGAAAACAATTAAGAATGGACGAACTTTTGAATCCGGAGAGGCATTCAGTCAATGGATGATAACGGAAAAGATGATCAGTACCGTACCATGGGATGATGCGGGCAGTTATGTGCGATTCAGCGCCACCTTTTCCGCATCGGATCTGGAAGATGAAAAACGGGTTCTAAATGTAATAAAGGAACGTTTAAAAAATGTAGAATTTGTTTTTTAGTGTCTTTCAATAGATATTAATTTGATTCACTTTTTAATTTCTCCTGTACAATAATTTCCAGTCTGTTTACGGTTTTTTCAATTTCTGAAATCATCTGGATACTGCCGATACTAATGTTGATTGTTTTTGACATTTTTTGAACGGTCTTTTCCAGTTCTTTAAGCCTGTTTTCAAGTTTTTTCACATACTCGATATCAACGTATCGTTCATTGTTTGCCCTGAAAAAGCTTAGCAATGCTGATGAAAGTTCCCTGTCCCTTGTGATCTTCTGATCAATATATTCTGATTTAATAATACCGGATTGAATGTCTGCACCATTATGCCCATGCCCCACATCAGCTTTGCTTGAAAGTTTCATATCCCATGCAATGGTTTTTTTTAATTCTTCCTTTTTATGGTCGTAAATCATGCAAATATCCTTGCCGGTTAAATCATAATATTTATTACACAGTTGTTTCTCCGTAATAGAGCTAAATTCTTCAATCCTTTTATTTCCAACCCAGTATAAATAGGTATCGGTGTATTTAATCATGTTTTTTTTATATCGTTCGAAAAGCAATGAAAATATGATTTTTTCTGGGAATCCTTTAACATAGCTTGTTGCTTCAAATGCCACAGCAGCATACTTATCATTCAAATCAAACAGTTTGATGGCATTTCCTGATTTCATTTTTTTACTGTAAGATCGAATCTGTTGTATTGATGCTGTCTGCCCGGTTCGCCTGATAATCCCTTTCATAGCGTTTGATTTCGCACTTTCAATTATTTCGATATAATACTGGTCGATTAACCTTGGTGCCCCCCTGACAAGTAACGGGATCAGTTTTTCATATCCTTCAACATTTTGAGCGGATGCATTAGCAGTAAATATAAATACAGTTAGAACTGTGCCGTAAAATAATTTAACCCAAAGTGTCTGTTTCACTGTTTTCCCTCCCTGAACAT
>JAUXDD010000172.1 GCA_030618465.1 Desulfobacteraceae bacterium | reverse complement strand
TTGACCAGACACTCGCAAAAAAAGACAGAAAAATAAACCAGCCATTGATAAGCATATTAATGGAAGGGCTCAGAATTAAGGATGAAAAAAGACCCCTGGCTGAACAACAGGAATCGTCCCCGGGACTGGAACTGGAGCCCGATGAAGGGGATAAACTTGCTGAAAAAGACGATTCAATTGGTATCCATATTGAACCCCCTGATGTAAGAGTAACCGATACGTCGTCAGATGTTCCTGATGCTGAAGAACTCGAAGAAACACCGGGGCCTCCGGAATCTGTTGGGGAAAAAACACTGCCAGAAAAAAAGAGACTGACACCAATTTTGACAGGCATTCTTTCAATAATTCTGATTGCAGCTGCCGGAACATCACTCTGGATAACAGTAATCGGCCCGAAGATGACAATGGGAAAATACAAAAAAGTTCTGGAACAAGTAAAACAACGGAAGAGTCTGGAAGCGAAAGCTATTCTTCTTCAGGATTACGTTGATTCCCGTGGAAGTGACGTCACTACCGCCATGGCGGAGGAAAAGATTAAAAAAATCCGAAAACTTATTGTAAAACAGGACTATAAAAGGGCTGTCGGGCGGGTAAACAAGCTGCCCGTTGATAAAGAGTACAACAAGAAAGCCTGGGCCATCTATTCTGAGTTTATTGCCAGCTATCCTCTCAGTATATATGCCGGCAAAATCAAGAAACAGCTTACCGGCATTCCTGAACTGGTGGATGACAGTTTGTTCAAGGAGTTAGAAGAAATTGCAAAACACGATTATGAAAAAAGAATCACAGCATACAGCGCATACCGGAAAGATTTCCCGGAAGGAAGACATACTGAAGAAGTAAATGCATTGTATTCACAGTTAACAAAAGAATACTACGACTATATTAAAAACGAATCAGACCTGTGTGAGAAATCCAAAGAGTGGGACAGGTGCATCGCGTTGTGTAAAAACTATATGACCCGGTTGAAGGACAGTAAATACATCAATAACGTAAAAAAACTCCTGGCGTATGTGAAAGACAGTAAAGATTTTTCACATTTAAAAACACTGGCCGCACAAAAAGGTTCTGACCATAGAGCCGCGAGAAAAGTGTATACAGACTATCTGAGAAAAAAACCGCGATCAACGGCAAGAGAATCTATCCGGCTGGAAGTGGCCGCCATAGACAAAAAAATTCAGGAAAAAAGAGAATGGCAACAATTAGTGGCTGACAGCAGAAATACGCGAATCGATGTGTTTGAACGGATCAACCGTGTAGAAAATTATATAAGGGGAAATCCCACGGGTATATATACCAAAAAGACAAAAAAGATTTTAAGAACGCTCAAAAAGGAAAAGAAACAATTCATCCAGCAACTCCGGGAAAAAAAGGAACTTGAACTTCTGGAGCAGGAAAGACTGGCGCAGATAGAAAAAGAGATGAAACGACTGGCAATGGAAAAGAAAATAATTATCAAACAGTTAGAACAAGCGCCGGGTCGTTTTGCCGAATATGGAGAGGGCGGGATAATTATTGACAGGAATACGGGCAGGATGTGGTGTATGCTGGATTCCAATGCTGAACTCAGCCATTGTGTGGATTACAAATCTTCAAAGCGATATGTGGCAAGCCTGACCACAGGCGGGCACGATGACTGGCGACTGCCCACTGCCAACGAACTGGTGGGCATTTATAAAAACGAACCGTATTTCCCGGATTCAGGCACAAAGTGGTACTGGACATCTGAGGTTTTCTGGAAAGGGGTCAATGAAATTGCCAGTGTAGTAACGACAAAAAGAGAGAATGTCTGGAAGCGTGAAAATGCCGGACTGAATGAATGCGGTACTGTCCGTGCGACAAGACCATAGAAACCGTATTATACTTAAATTACAATATGTTTTGTATCATAGCAGCCTTTCATTTAAACTTCAATTCAACTCAGTATTTTGCAGCGATTCCCTTTGAATATAAAAAAACCACTTGACTTTAATTCTTCTTTACCTTAAAAAACAATACGTATTGAATGTTTTATTGGCGGTGCATAACGCCGTCCGTTGAAAAAGCTTTCTCAACTTTCTGATTTTGCATTACCGTGATGGTTTGTATTTTGAGGGTTATTTAAAAGAGACAAATAAATGTCAAAATCGACAAGAAATATACAGGAAGAAAAAAGCAGTGCAATGCGCGCTCGTATTATTAATGCGACAATAGAATGTCTTGATTCTGTAGGTTACAGTAAAACAACGACCAGTGAAATCGTAAAACGAGCCGGTGTCTCAAGGGGCGCACTTCAGCACCATTTCCACAGCAAAGATGACCTGATTATGGCTGCAGCCGACTATCTTGCTTCCAAATATTTGGAAATATTCAAAATGAAATTTGAGTATGCCGGTTCTTTGCGGGAGTATATTCATAACATTTTAAATGTTTTTTGGCGGGTTGAGTACAAATCAACACCCCTGCTTCTCCTGGAAATAAAACTGCAGAATCGAAAAAATAAAAAATTTTCCTTTATAAATGACAACGACTTTAAAGAACATACGATAATTTTTGAAAAATGGTGGAAAAATCTGTTTAAGGATGTCCCGGTAAACCAGGAAGCTGTTAAAACCACAGGGAAGGTATGTCTTGTCTCAATTCGTGGACTCATATACGATCTTTTATATTCACAGGATACAAAGCATTTAAAGGTGTATCATTCATGCATAGAAGATATGCTTGTACAAATGCTGTCTCCTGACAGGACACCCGAAAATTGATGATCTCAAAAAAAAGGTGTCAGCCAAATAAAGGAAACAGCATTAACCAAAAGCCAATACCTGAATGCTCAGAATGATTTTTTGATAGACACTAAGTAAAAACAGAAAAACGGTAAGGAGGCACAAGTATGTTTGACCAGTACGTTGCCCGGAGATACCGTACAGATCTCAGGCCTGACCCTGAGACGTATCTCATCAAGGACAAAACAGCTGTAGTGGGAGTCGGGCAGACGGAATTTTCAAAGGGCTCCGGTCGTTCCACAGTGCAACTCGCCTGCGAGGCAATTAAAGCTGCAGTTACGGATGCGGGCCTGAAAATGTCGGATATTGACGGGCTTATGAAGTATACACAGGACCCCAATGATGAACACACATTAATAGATGCTCTGGGAATAGAGAATTTAAACTATTTTGGTGAACTTAATCATGGCGGCGGCGCATGCACCCCTTCCATAATGCATGCCGCCGTTGCTGTAGCGACAGGCGTTGCCAAATACGTGGTCTGCTATCGTTCCCTGAACCAGTATTCGGATATGCGGTACGGCCGAAGGGGAATGGCCATGGCTGCAATGACAAAACCCATGTCCCGCAATGGTAACGATGGCCTTATCGCACCATATGGTCTTACTTCCCCTGTTTCATGGGTCGCTATGTTTGCAAGGCGTTACATGTACATGTATGGTGCAACACGGGAACATCTCGGTTGGGTATCTATAAGCATCAGAAAAATGGCGCAGAATAACCCTGATGCCATTTTTTACGGCAAGCCCATGACCATGGAGGACTATCTGAATATCCGCATGATTGTCGAACCCTTCTGTCTCTACGATTGCTGTATTGATGTGGACGGTGCTGTGGCGATTATTGTAACCACGGCAGAAAGGGCAAAAGACCTCAAACAGACCCCTGCCATTATTTTAGGCGCAACCCAGGCAACAGCATCGGACGGCGTTATGATGACAAGCTATCACAGGCCGAGGATCGAAAGGATTCCTGAATCCTGGTACGCCGGCGAGGAACTGTGGCGTGTTACAGGGGTTACCCCCAAAGATATTGATGTGTGCCAGCTTTATGATGCATTCAGCGTGCTTGTGCCGGCTCAGCTGGAAGAGTACGGATTCTGCGGAGAAGGAGAAGGAGCGGATTTTTGCTGGGAAGGCAAACGAATTGGTATAGATGGAGAACTCCCGCTGAATACATCGGGCAGCCTTTTATCTGAAGCATACATCCATGGCATGAATCTTATCGTTGAAGCTGTACGCCAGATCCGGGGGACATCCGTCAACCAGGTTAAGGATGTAGAATTGTCCATGAGCACAGCCGGACTTGGTGTACCGACCGGCGCCATTATATTCAGGAGGTAGAAAAATGACATTTAAATATATTCCGGGCATTCCTCTTGTGCATCCCGTAGTTGATCGCTGTAATCGGGGATTTTGGGAGTCCATAAATAATCATGTGCTGTCCATACAGAGATGTCAGACCTGCGGACTCCGGCTTCATCCGCCGAGACCCATGTGCCCGAGATGTCTGGCCACAAATATGGGATGGGAACCTTCACCCGGCAGAGGTGTGGTGCACACATGGGTAAACTTTGTTTATGACCGGGCAGGCTATCCGGGAATAAAGTGCCCCTATGCCGTAGCCACCGTGGAACTGGATGAGGGAGTCAGAATACTAAGCAATATTGTTGAAATGGACCCGGCAGATGTTTATATCGGAATGCCGGTTGAAGCTGTGTTTACAGATGTCAATAAAGAATTAACCCTGGTCCATTTCAAGAAGAGAGATAAATGAGCGAGGAAAAATTATGGATTTTTTAAAAGATAAGGCAGCTATAGTCGGTATGGGAATTTATAAATTCTCCAAAGATTCGGATCTGACCGAAACGGATATGGCATGCAGGAGCATCAGATCCGCACTGGATGATGCAGGACTGACACCTGACGGCATCGACGGGATTATCGTATATGCAGAAGAAGATTATGACGACATCGATATCACCAGGGCGATGGGTATCGGCAATATGACCTATTACGGTGATGTTCGATGGGACGGCGGCGCAAGCTGTTCCATGGTACTGCGTGCGGCAATGGCTGTTGCCTCAGGAAGTGCCAATTATATTGTCGTTGTAAAAAGTGTGAATGATGCGTCTCTTAAGCGTGTTAAAAAGGATTGGGGCGAACTGAGGTCCTGGCCGGCAGCCCAGGAGACCTTTTATAATCCTTACGGACTTACTTCAGACGACGGAAGAATCGGAATGAATGTCAGGCGATATATCCATGAACATAATATCAACAGCGATTCTTTCGGCTGGGTCACACAGGTGCTAAGGGAAAACGGTGCCAAAAATCCAAATAGTATGTTCTATGAAAAACCCGTATCACACAAGGATTATCTGGAGTCAAAAATAAAAGTCGAACCTTTTCGTGAACTGGACTACTCGTGTCCGGTAGATGGCTCTATTGCATTTATCGTAGCAACCGCCGAAAAGGCCAAACGCCTGAAACGCCGGCCCGCATATATTATGGCAGGCGCTCAAAGTATGGTGAAGGGCACGCAGTTTAAGACAAGCTATTACAAATCATCGATTACCGATCTTCATGCAACCGAAATTGTTGCCAAAACATTGTTTGAAAAGTCGGGAGTCACTCATAAAGATATCGATATGCTCCAGATTGAAGATGAGTTTGCACCCCTTGTTCCCATGCAGCTTGAATCACTTGGTTTTTGTGAGCGGGGTAAAGGCGTGGATTTTATTGAGGGTGGAGACAGGATAAGTGTAAGTGGTGAGCTTCCTGTCAATACATCCGGCGGGTCTATCGGAGAGGGTAACCTTCACGGCATGAATCATATCGCAGAGGCCGTAAATCAGCTAAGGGAAACATCCACATCACAGGTTAAGGATGTTGAAAAAATTCTTGTCGCCACTGGCGTATTCGGACCCACCAGCGGTCTTATTTTAAGGAGGTAAAAAATGAGTGTTGAATATAACAAAGAAAACCCCATGCCGGTTCCCACGAGATATTTTGACTACGAAGGATATTGGAAGGGTATTGACGAAAATAAACTGACACTTCAAAAATGCGGTGATTGCGGTGCCTGGTGCCATCAGCCACAGCCCATGTGCCCCGATTGTCATTCTATTGAAAGAAAATGGGAGGAAGTATCAGGAAAGGGTACCGTTTATTCCTGGGTCACCTACCATGAATCCCAGGAGCCTTCTTTTAAGGCGCCTTATTCGGTAGTCCTCGTGGAACTGGAAGAGGGAATGAGGCTAATTAGCAATCTGGTGGATGTAAAACCGGATGAGATTGAGATAGGGATGAAAGTCGAGGTGGTTTTTGATAAAATTATGGACGAAATAACCTTGCCGAAGTTTAAAAAAGTGTAGAAAGGTCTCATTTTATAATTGGAATAACTCCCGATATGAACAGTTTAGAATATTAACCTTACAGTAGTAATAGCGCTGTTAATCTTTAATACGGCCTCACCTGATTCTACCGGAACATCTTCTTTGTCGCGCTCCCTTGCGTCGCAAAGCACAGCCTTTGTGATCAATCGGCCATTGTACTTTAATCTGACTTCACACGGGTTTTTATGATAAAAAAGGAGTCTTACGATCAGCCCTTTGCCTCTTGACGCCTTTTTTAAAGCGCTTACAAACACATCCTCTCTATCAACACAGACAAAAGAATCGGCCGCTTTTAGTACATCCAGGGTGCCCGGTGCAAGCCACGCTTCAGAAAGCACTTCCCGTGCCTGGGTATACAGCCTGTTGTCATACCAGTTTCCATTTTGAGTAAACCGCACAGCGTATTCAAAAGTAAACTCCCCGGAAGCAGTTCCTGAAGCTGGATGCGCCAGAAGCGGCAGAAAACCAAATGCTTTTTCCCTTTTAGTATTTCGAAGAGCTATCCATTCAAGAACCCCGTTGCTGTTACCGGACACGCTGGCCGGCCCCCCGGGAAATACAGACATGCCGTTGCCGGAATTATTATCTTTCATGTGGACAAAGTTTTGAGCCGGCCAGTAGGTGGG
>JAUXDD010000195.1 GCA_030618465.1 Desulfobacteraceae bacterium | reverse complement strand
ATACGTTTCGGTGTGCTCTGGAGAAAAAGAAGCAAGGGAACCCAGAGTGAAAAAGGCAACCGATGGGTAGAGCGCATTCTATCTTTCAAGCAGACATGCCGGATTAAAAAAATAGCAACATTCCCGAAGTTGGTCGATATAATCAAATGCTATTTCAAAGAACAAAAACCAGATTTAAGCTGGGTATATTAAGTTTCTAACTGTACCCTCTGAATGAATACATAAAGTCTTAAATTGGTCAATTAGTTTTACTATCTCGCTTATAAAATAGTAAAGGACTTTCCGGATATTTTTGAATCTGGAGGCAAAGAAGCGTGGATCAGACGATTTATCGGACTCTGCAATAATACACCACCAGTTGAGATACAGTCTTCTCATGTAAAAAAATTCTTCGTTCACCTGGCTGTTGAAGGAAACATCAGCATTATTCATAAAATTACAGAATAAATTTTTTAACCTCTGCCGGGGGAACCCCTGTGGCCTGTACTGTCTCAGTTTTATCAGAACTTACCACTTCGACGTTCACGGGTTTGTCCTGCGGTGCTTTACTGTAACCGGCACACATGGATGCTGCCAGCATAATCGTATCATTTTTACATTGACAATCGGGTATGAGAACGATTGGGCCGGGATAATGCTCAAGACGTAAAACCGTATCTGTCGCAGAATTATGGTACTTCAATATTTTTTCATTATCTTCCTTTGTTCTTCCCACAATTACTTTTTCTGCATTATTAAATCGGAAGTGGCGCCCATATTTCAGCAGATGAAGTTCATTTTTCAAATAATCATCCTGATGAGCAAAAAGGTCTTTTAACCGGATTGTATATCCCTTGTCCGTCAAGAGACATCCTCCGGCAGGTGCCGGATAGTCGGTAACGCCCAGTTTTTTAGCAAGCTTTATCTGCGGTTTTCGTGATCTGCCGGAAAAATCAAGCAGACGATTCCTGTCAACCAGTCCTTCTCTCTCTGGAATGGTTTCAGTCAGCTTTTTTGCACTTAAAGGCCGCAGTATATATCCTTCAAATCCCGAATGTTTTTCAACATGTCGCAAAGAGGGTCGTGTCTGGGACATGGGCCGCTGTCCAAGCACTTCACCGCTGAAAAGAAAGTTGAATTTTTCCGCCCTCAATCTCTCCCCGGCAAACCTGAACATTAATGTGTGGCAATCCAGACACGGGTTCATATTTTTCCCATACCCGCATGACGGATTTTTCAGCATTTTAAGATACGCATCTGTAATCTCGCAGATATGGAGGGGAATACCCGTCATACCTGAAGCTTTCTCCGCCTTTTCTGGCGAAAAAAAAGGCGTCTCAAAGGTTATCCATTCAACATCTATTCCCTGTTCGCGCAGAACCAGGGCGGACAGGATACTATCCAGCCCGCCCGAACACAGGCCCAGAGCTTTAATTTTTTTTGTGCTTTGAATCATATTGTTTAAACTCACAATTCCCTTCGGTTTCCAGCTGCCGGCAGAGGAAACCGTAATGATTTCATTGGATTTAATACTGTCAGCAAATCCTTCTTCATTGACAGATTCACCTTAATATACTATACTTTAAAACAATAAAAAGAAAATCATTTCGATGCAATATTAGCCTTGAATATAATAAAACAGAACCTGTTCTACCCAAAACCTCTTAAATGAAATTTATAACAAGTCGCGCCCAATCTGTATTCTTATTTTGCAGACAAGTATTTCATAAATCTCAGGATAGCTGCATGGTCATCGGGGAGGTATTGAAATCAATAAAAAGAAAATTATTTCAATACAGTATTAACCCCGAACATAATAAAACAGAACCGGTTCTCCCAAAAACCGCTTCAATGCAATATATAACACGTGGGGCTAAATCTGTATTCTTATTTTGTAGACAAGTGTTTCATAAACCTCAGAATGGCTGCATGGTCATCGGGGAGGTATTGAAGCACAAGGGAATTATTACGGGTGATCAGTTAACGCACGCGCTTGAAAGCCAAAATGAAAAACTGATTCATCTTGGCAGGGCGGTTCCCATCGGACAGATTATCGTTGAATTGGGGTATGCTTCTGAAGATGAGGTTGTCAAGGCAGTTAATGATCATTACAGGCTTTCCATAACGTCACTTTCTGACAATATCAGGGGGCTTGTTGAAAAATTACGGGGCTCTTTTGTCGACAGGCTGCCGACACCACGGCTTCCGATTTGGCTGCAGTTATCGATTGCAATCACTTTTGCAATCATTTCGACAACAATTGTTTTGAGTTACACGTCAATAAATCATCAGAAAAAACAGCTTTATAACCAGACCGTAAAAACCGGAATGGTGAGCCTGAATTATTTTGATAACAATGCCAGTATCCCACTTATTGAAGACGATATATTAAGTTTAAACACGCTGTTAAAAAACGCAACCGCAGCAGAAGGGCTTTTGTATGCTATTATTGTGGACCAGAACCAGATAATAAAGGCCCACACTGATCACAACAAAATAGGACTGAAATTTAAAAAGAATAAACATATAAAAAATCTGACCCGGAATGGAGATACAATTTATTATAATTACACTCTCCCTTCAGGGGATACGGTGTTGAATCTAACACGACCGGTTATTTTCACAAAAAAAAAGCTGGGATATGTCCATGTGGGTGTTTCCATGGACTTTATTGATCAACTGGTAAAAAAAGAGCGATCATTTGTTATTTCAGTGTCGCTTATTATTGTATTTTTTGGAATCATAAAGTCAATTGTGCTGGGGTTTCGCTTTTCCCGTCCCATTTCAAAACTGGTCCAGGCGACCCAGGAGGTTGCCAAAGGCAATTATCACCACCGGCTGGACATGTCCAGGAAAGATGAACTGGGAAATCTTGCGACCGCATTTAACCAGATGAGTGAGGAACTGAGGAAACAGTCCTTAATGCAGGAATCTTTTGGGAAGTACGTTGGCCCGGAAGTACTTGAATTGATAATGGCGAATCCGAAAAAGCACTGGCTTAAAGGACATAGAAATGAGGCGACCATACTTTTTGCCGATATTAGAGGATTTACATCCTACACTAATGAAAATGAGCCTGAACAGGTAGTGGAAAAACTGAATGAATTTTTTGAGATTGCAACACGATCCATTCTTGAGCACGACGGATATATTGACAAATTCATGGGTGATTCCGTTCTTGGCGTATTTGGCGTACCGGTGCACCGAAAAAATCATATTGAAAGGGCAGTCATGGCTGCAATCTTTTTACAGGACGAATTAAGTAAAACCAATGGAAACGACAACAAACTTTTAAAAAAAATTGGCATAGGAATCGACTACGGCATTGTTGTGTCAGGAAATATCGGCTCCCAGATAAAAATGGAATACACTGTAATCGGCAATACCGTCAATGTGGCTTCACGATTGAACGGAATAGCCGGCCCCGGAGAAATCATCATCAGTAAAAATGTTTTATCACAAGTTGATCATCTGATACATGTGGAGTCATTGCCGCCTCAAAAAATAAAGGGCAAATTAGAGCTTGTCGAAGCATATAAGGTACTCAGTGTAAAGCAATGAAAAAAATACAGCTGAAACATTTTTCAAAATCAATTTCCAGATGCTTTTTTTGTCTTCTGTTATCGGCGATACTCTCTTCCTGTGCCATTACTTCGGGGAATCGTGTATATGATGATTTCGCTGCAATCAAAGTAAAGCCGACAGACAGCATGGAATCCCTTGCATCCGAATATCTGAATGACGCTGACAAAGGATGGCTGATTGAAGATTTTAATGATATCCAAACACTTACTCCGGGCCAGAGAGTAATCATCCCTTTAAAAACATACGAATTTGGAGGGCTTAAAGCAAACGGGTGCCAGACCGTTCCGGTGCTGGCATATACCCGGTTTTCCAAAAAGAAGGCACGAAAATCCATCGTCAAAGAATCTGAATTTGAAAAACAGTTAAACTATCTTGCAGAAAACGGATATACCATAATTACAATGAGCCAGTTCCTGGATTTTATGGCATTTAAACACCAGATACCCAAAAAATCAGTTGTAATCACTATTGATGGCGGGTGGCGCTCTTTTTACGATATCGCTTATCCCATTTTAAAAAAATATAATATGCCGGTAACTATTTTTATCGACACTGAATTTATTGGAAGTAAAGAGGCGCTATCATGGGAGCAGATAAAGGCGCTGGAAACGCATGGCTTTGATATACAGTGTATGGCAAAGAAACATAAGCAAACTGCAAAATTGAATAATAATAAATCTTTTAAAGATTATTTCATTGCCCTGGAAAAAGAAATTTCCGCACCAAAAATAACTATTCAACAGGAACTGAATAAAAATTGCTGTTGTCTGGCGTATAATTACGAAAAAGCAGATCCCCTGATTACGGCACTGCTTGCAAAACTTGATTATCAGGCTGTTTTCACATCAAATAGCGGAAGCAATCCTTTTTATATCAGCAACTACAGGATACACCGTAATTTTATCAGCGGGAAATACAGTTTCAAAACGTTTAAAAGAAAACTTTCTGTATTTAAGGAAATGGATCTGAAATGAAAACCCTATTGCCGGGGATTTTAATTCTTCTTTTTATAACACTGTTTACCGACCAGTCCTGTGCGGCTGACAGTGCCGGCATTGCTGTTTCAAGAGAGCAATTGTGCGAACAATACCGCAAAAAAGCGGTTGCATATGAAATGAGCAATGAACTCAGGAAGGCAATATATTGCCTGAACATTGTCAACAAATTAAATTCCGGAGACAGAAAAACAGCTGCAAAGTTAAGCATTTTAAAAAAAATGGCTGAAGAAACTGCCGACAGGCACTGTAGCAGAGGGGTCACATTTTATATGTCCAATTCGTATAAAGCGGCCCGGAAAGAATTTGTAACAGCATTAAGATATGATCCCAACCACAAAAAATCACTTGATTACTTAAAAAACAGGCTGATGGGGAATAATAGTATCGCGTATAAAGTAAAAGCAGGCGATTCGTTTAAAACAATTGCTAAAACCATATACAAAAACGGGAATAAGGGATTTCTTGTGGCATATTTCAGTGGCCAGAACTTAAAGACAAAGCCTATACCCGGTTTGACGTTAAGACTTCCTGTGTTGAAGGAAATCGAAGCTAAAGAAAAAACCAACACCCCGGAGACCCTGATAAAGGTAAAGGAAAGTGCGAATTTTGAAAAAGATCTCATTAAAGCCAAAAGACAGCTAAAATCCAAAAATTACGAGGCTGTTCTATCTATTGTTTTACAAATTCCAAAAGGGGTACCTGAAAAAAAAGAAGCAGCAAAACTGGCGAATATCTCATATTTTAACATGGGAAAGGAGCTGAGTAGAAAAAATAGATACGTTGAGTCCTTAAATATGTATAACATGGTTGACCCTGGGTTCAAAGGGATTCAGGCTGCAAAATCCAGTGTAAAAAGAAAGATAAAAAAAGAAGCTGAAAGACACTATCGAGTAGGTGTAAAGTATTTTATTAATGAAGAGCTGGAAAAAGCCATTGGAGCGTGGACAATAACATTAACTTTGAATCCAGGTCATAAAATGGCTGAAAAAAATATTGAAATTTCGCAGCGACTGATTGAAAAACTGGGAAAAATTCAGTAGTGTTTTGAGACCTTATTCGCTTGATATATTTTACCCTTACAGGATATAAGTATTCATTTTTAAACTTGGGGACACATGGAAAATGATTACAAAATGTGTGATATCCGGACACTTCTTATCAGGAAATATTCCTAAGGAAGGGGTAAGCCCAGGAATGTACTGCTCCACTTATTTACAAACACATACCCCTCTCTGCGATCTGATTGTAATCGCCGGTCTTTCTTGATTTTCCGTTTGTTTACCTCATTGTTCCCGTAATAGTCAAAAATGTATACTTCCCGTCTTTCATTCCCATGCCTCCGGTCTGTTGCGGAACGCCTGCATTCGGTACTCTTCATGTTTTCCATAATATTCCTCCTGAATAATTTACCTTTTTTAAACAACGTTCGAAGAACATAATAATCAGGG
>JAUXDD010000012.1 GCA_030618465.1 Desulfobacteraceae bacterium | reverse complement strand
GCGCCGGATGTGGGCAGAGTTACGCCAAAAACGGTATATACACCTGAAACAACGAAATAATGGCCGATGCTGATTGCCTTTTCACTCATCCATTCAGGCGCGCTTCCCGCAACAGGTGCATCACATATATCATTTCCAAGTCCGCCGGCTTTTATAACTTCAGTTGCCGCCAGAAGGATACGGCTGTTGTCAACACATGAGCCAAGATGCAGAACAGGAGGAATACCAACCGTCTCACAAACCTCTGCAAGACCCGGTCCGCAGTGAACTGCAGCAGCCTCAGGAGTAAGCAGTCCTTCCGTTGCGCATGCAATACCGGCACAGCCTGTTGTAAGAACAATAACATCATTTTTGATAAGTTCTTTTATTACTGCAATATGGCCCTCATTATGTTTTGTTCTGGCGTTATTACAGCCGACAACACCGGCAATGCCTCTGATACGTCCGTTGATGATATTGTCATTAAGCGTATAGTATGTTCCGCGGAAAGCCCCGCCAAGATGATATTCAGTGGATTCAACACCAAATCCGGCAATACATGCTTCCTTATGTTGTGGAATCATGACATCGGCGCTCCTGTTTTGAAAATTATCAATCGCCATGCGAATGATCTTTTCAGCATCTTCTACGGCATGGTGTTCATCAAACTCAATATGGATTACATTGTCCTGCTCCATTTTTGCAATAGGATGAGTAGTGATAAGTTTTGTATGAAAACATTTTGCAACATTTGCAAGGTTCTGGAAGATACACTGGATGTCAACCACCATTGCATCACATGCGCCTGTGATTATTGCAAACTCCTGCTGCATGAAGTTGCCTGCATAGGGAACTCCGTGGCGCTGCATGATTTCATTTGCAGTACAGCAGATGCCTGCAAGCTGAATACCCTTTGCGCCCTTTGACTTTGCATACTCAATAATTTCAGGTTTCTGGGAAACAGCAACAATCATTTCGGAAAGAATAGGCTCATGTCCATGTATAATAATGTTGACATGGTCTTCCTTCATAACACCGAGATTTGCCTCGGATTGAAGCGGAGTCGGGGTTCCGAACAGAACATCCTGGAGATCGGTTGCCAGCATTGAACCACCCCAACCGTCTGCAATAGCCGCTCTTGAACCTTGTTTGATCAGATTTTTGTAGTCCTGATCAACGCCCATATGGGTTCTGTGCATGATTTCGACAATTTCCCTGTCGATATTTCTGGGAATTACCCCCGCCTTTTTCCATTTTTCATAAAGAGGTGCCGGAGCACGTTTAGCGTAAAGTACTTCGCCTTCAGGTTTGCCCCATTCGCTAAGGGCTTTTTCTGCAACTTCAAGGGCGATTTCATCAATATTTCTGTCTTTTACTTCACCGTCTTTTTCAACTGTGATCTTAACACCGAGATGTGGTGCTATGGCTTTCAGTTTGACAGTATCCTTGATTTGATAGGCATCTGTCTCTTTTCTTGCTACAGACAGGAAAACTTCCGCCACGCCGCGGCCATGGTCTGAATGGGCTGCCGCACCACCTGCAATCATTCTGATAAAGTTACGGGCTGCAATTGTGTTTGCTGTTGCGCCGCACAGACCTTTTCTGTCGTCCTTGCCTTCAATCCCACTCTTGGGTAAGGGCAGGCGGCATGGACCCATGGAGCAGTTTTTACAGCATGTGCCCTGCATTCCGATATTACAGGGCTTCATGTTTGCAGCTCTGTCAAAAACAGTTTCTATATCCAGTTTCTGGGCACGGGCCTGCATTTCCTGGGTCGCGATATCTATAGATATCTCAGTCGGATCTACTATTTTCGGGCCTTTTACTTTTTTTTCTTCTGCCATTAGAGGTTCCTCCTCAAAATTATTTGTTCCGGCACTGATAAAAATTATAAATGCCGAATGACTTTAAAAAACAAAAACAATCTAATACAAAGGAATTCTTCTGTGAATCCTGTTTAAAAGGTCTACAGTCTGATCCTGTTCAGTCATCTGCTCATCTGATGCCGTAACAGGAATTTCCCTGGGTTCTCTGGCTGTTCGTTCAGCAGCATGTTTCTCACGCTCTGCTGCGCGTTTGAGCCTGATTTCTGCTTCCTCTACCTCACGTTTTGCACTTGCTTCTGCTTCCGCTTTATCTCTTGCCGCTTCTTCAGGATCGATTTTTGTTTCAGCCTTGACCTTTGCTTCAGCCTTTTCCTTTATTCCGGTTTTCAACTCTTCCCTGATAATTGCCCGTATTTCATCTTTTAATGATGACATGTCAATGGCAATTGCGCCGGCAGGAGCAGTCGCTGCAGTTGCAGGAGCCGTGCCCTTCCTCTTGTCAAACTGAGGCGGCGGTGGTTTAAGGATGCAATCTTTAGCCGCCGCTTTTGGGGCCGCCGCTTTTTTACCCGCTGCCTTTTTGGGAGCCGCTTTTTTGGCAGCCGCTTTCTTTGGCGCCGCCTTTTTCCCGGGTGCTTCCTTTTCGATTGTCAGGTCCGGTTTCGGAGCCAGTGCGGCATAATCGATATCCACATCATCCAGCTGCTTTGTAATACCGGCGACATCTGCTGCCGCTCCGCCGTCAATACCCAGATCAATAAAAGATTTGACCATTCGAATTGCTTCCGGATGTCTCATGATCAGGATATCTGAACCTGCCATCAGGTATGTGACCGCGCCCACAGCTTCCATAAGGATGCCGCGTCTTTCAGGATCACCCAGTATCGGGGCCTCGGAAACGGTCAGTTTTGCTTCTTTGCATTTCCATACCTCGTTTCCGAGGTTATTTATAAGCGGGAACTGAAGTTTGTCATCACCCTGTGCCATGGCCGCCATTCTCAGTCTTTCCATAACCGAATAGGAGTATTCCAGGCCGTATCCCAGACCGCCGGTAGTGGGGTCTACAAGTATACGATCCATGGGCATGCCAAGGTTTTCAAGAAGAATATTGACCTGTTTGGCCAGGTTAACATCAATGGGAGATGATGAAATCAGCACATGGCCGTATCCCATGGCCGCAGCGCCGATTCCCTTATGGTTTTTATCTTCTACAGGTCCAATGGTTAATGTTGTGTCCTGACATTCTTCAGCTACTTTTTTGAAAACCTCTTCATCCTTTTCAACATTGGCACAGCCCCAGATAATGAGCGGCACGTCAATAGCGCCAAGGACTTTTTTGACAGTTGCAACAGCATCATCGGCACTTGCATTATTACCGTTGGGATCGATGCTTTTAAGCTGAAGAACAATTATCTCCGCCTCATACTCGTTGACACATTTTTTTGCCCATGCAGCTGCATCGGAAATCACGTCTTTGAAAGGGGATAGAGCGGCCTCCGGCCAGTCTTCCGGTTCCATGTCCCAGATTTCCATTGCAATTTTAGGCTTATTGGGCATGTTTCCTTCAAACTGGTAAAAAGGATAGCATGTCTCGCCACCAACAGTTACGGCTTTGTCTCCCTGACCTATGGAGATTTCCTTTATGCCGCCTGCATAGGATTCTTTTAAAATTTCAAAGCCCAATTTGTCCTCCTTAAAAATCAAACGATTTTAAATTATAGTTTCAATAATTACTATTGCGCCACTCAATAGCTGTCTTTCGCCTGTGGTTTGGATTCCTTTTTCACCCCCCTTTAATTTTTATTATAGTTGTTATTAAAATTATTTAAGTTTTTAATATATATTCAGCCGAATTATTATATTCGGCAGTATTATGCATGTGTTTTGATAAAACGTTGAAATAATTATATTGATCAAAAAATATTCTGTTGTAAGGCAATAAAATTATCATTTATAACAGCTCCCTGATGACTGCATTATGCTGAATTGCATACAGTACAACCCAATCAGTTCCTTGTCAATAGATGTGTATTTAAAATGATGGAGTTTTTTAAAAAAAAAGAGGTGTGTGTTTAAATTATATATTTTTCCTGGCTTCAAGCCTTTCTTTGAGTTTCGGGAAAAGATTGATATCCGTATGGGGCAGGAACAGGGCGGCAACATAATGGTCCATATATGACTGGGTTTCCGAAAGTTCAAAATTGGTCATCATATTTGTTACATCACCCACATCCTGTCGAATGCGGTTGGTAAGGGAACTCATTTTTGCGCCCATCAGGGAGCCGTTCCCGATAAACGTCACCCTGGCCGGATCGATTTCAGGGAGAAGCCCTATTGTAATGGCTTTTTCAAGATCAATATAGCTGCCAAATCCACCGGCAAGAATAATACGCTCAATGTCATTAATGCCAAGACCGACTTCTTCCAGGAGGGTTATACATCCGCTGTAAATGGCACCTTTGGCGCGAATCAGGTTTTCAATATCAATTTCCGTCAGAACAATATCCCGGTCTATTCCGGTTTCATCCTTCCATGCGAGAACATACTCATATATGCCTTCTTTTTCCCTGATTCGCGGTGTATCCATGTCCTGGTTGTATTTTCCCTGGCTGTTAATAATTCCGGTTTCAAACATGACCGCCACCATAATAATCAAACCGGAACCGCATATGCCTTTTGGCCGGACATTTCCTATGGTAATAAGCATGGGCTCAAATGATATGGGGTCAAGGGAAAAATCCTCTATGGCTCCTTTTGAAGCCCGCATTCCGAATTCTATCCCACCGCCTTCAAAAGCGGGTCCTGCTGAACAGGCAGCACATACCAGCCAGTCTTTGTTGCCGACAACAACCTCGGCATTTGTACCGATATCAAGGAAAAGCGTGAGCTCTTCAGCCCTGTACATCCCGGAACCCATAACGCCGGAGACGATGTCTCCGCCCACATAGCTTGAAATCTGAGGGTAAACAAGAGCGGTTGCATGTTCCGGCAGCTCAATGTTAAGATCAATTGCCCGGAAAGGCGGGTACAGGGTGGCAGCCGGCACGTAAGGTGAACGTCTGATATATTTGGGGTTCACCATAAGCAGCAACTGGGTCATTGTGGTGTTTCCAGCGATCGTAATGGCCGCAATATTATCAGGGGCGACTTTGGATCGTTTTACAATTTTTGTGATTACAGTGTTAATGGTATTAATAACCACATCGTGAAGTTTCTGCAGGCCTTCCGGTTTTTCAGCATAGACAATTCTGCTGATTACATCTTCGCCATAGCTGATCTGCCCGTTGAATTCACCATACTGAGAGAGGGTCTCACCGGAAATCAGATCAATTACCTGGCCGTATACAGTTGTTGTTCCGATATCCAGGGCAATGGCATAGTTTTCACCGGTTGTGTCTCCTGCCTGTACATTTATGATACGGGTTTTCCCGCCGCCGTGAACAGGACGTACCAGTGTGACTGTAATTTTGAAATCGTTTTCCCGCATAATATCCGGAATCTTGCGGATAACCGGCAGATTAAACTGGAGCCGGTGTTCATCAAAATGATGTCGCAGGTAATTCACTATGCGCGTGACGTCCGGTTCGTGCTCCTGGGCATCGGGCCCAGGCAGTTCAAGATATCGTTTTTCAACCGGGGGCAGGAAAAGTCCCTGTTCTTTTAATTTATCAAAATCCAGATGCTGGATGCGTGCTGTTTTTCTTGGGGTGCTCTGTATATTTAAAATACTTGCATCAACAGTTGATTCTGTCGGAATACGGACAACAAGATCACTTTTTACAACAGCCTGGCAGGCAAGCCGGTAACCTTTTTCCTGATCTTCCTGGTCCAGCCTTTCGGAAATTCCTCCTTCAACGTCGCCTTTTTCTATGATAACACGGCATTTACCACAGACGCCTTCACCACCGCAGGATGCATTTACATGAACGCCAGCTTCCAGTGCGGCTCGAATAAGAATCTCTCCATCGTTTACGGTCACTTCCCTGTTGTGAGGTTGAAACAGAATTTTGTGGGTACTCATAAAATAGGTCCTTTATAAATATTTATTTGCCACCAAGGCACAGAGAAAAATATAATTAGATAGCGCCCGGACGAATTTTTTTTACTATCTCCTTTGTGTTTTTTTCCAGCAGATACTCTCCGACAACAAACAACAACCTTTCCAAAGCCTATTTCCCCCACAACCGCCACAAATGTCAAATCCTTTAGATAATCTATTCGGAACAGACCTTCAACCTTTACATGAGCAAAACTGGCTTTGTTATGGAAAAATCTTATGATTACAGCGGTTTTTATTTTTCAATATAGTTGTCCGCCCGGTTTGCAATACCCACCATTATTTTTTCTTCATTGACAAATTGCACAGGAGTGAGTAGATTTACTGGTAAAATAAGCGAGGATACTATAAACCGATTTTATTGGCAGATCAACCTTTTTTAGGAGGCAACACAATGTTAGAAGTTACTCAGGCAGCACATGATCAGATTGCTGCTTATTTTGATGGAAAAGAAGTGAAGCCCGTTCGAATCTTTTTGAACCAGGGAGGCTGAGGCGGCCCATCTCTTGCAATGGCTCTGGATGAGCTAAAAGATGATGATGCGTCCTACGATATTGATGGATTTCAATATGTTATAAATAAAGAATTCATTGAACAGGCCAAGCCGGTAAAGGTGGATTTTCTACCCACCGGATTTAAAATTGATTCAGGCATTGAGCTGGGGGGCGGTTGCGGCGGAAGCTGCGGGTCTGAAGAAGGCGGCTCCTGCGGTTAATATTCTGATATAATCTGTTTGAAAAAATGCAAAGGCACCATCCAAAGCGTATGGTGCCTTTTGCATTAATAAATCTCTTTGTGTCTGGTGGCTATAAAAAAAATGCTCCAAAAATATAAATGCTACCCAAGTCCCATAGCGGTAAAGAACTGGGATATTCTATCTTTTATCTCATCAATGGTTGTATACCGCTGATCGGCCTGGTCCATTCCAATATGCAGAAACGGAACGCCGAGTTCGCGGCACACTTCGCGCATCAGGCTGGTGCTGGCTGCCATGTCTTTGTGGCCCATATGGCCGGGGAATATAATGCAGTCCATGTTATAGTCCTTGATAATCCGGGTAATGTCGTTAACCACATTGTCGGCAAGGCCGCGGGCCTGGTGAATCATGGGGCCGTGCTGGAATGCCCGTTTGGCCAGACCGCGGAATATGCTGTCTTCCGTTGACGTGTCAATGATATCATAGGGGCAGTAGCTGACCATATCCATGGCGACCACAGCTCCCCATTCCTGCTCAAGCCACGGAGCAATTTCACCAAAATAAAAGGGTTGAAGATCATACCACAACAGCCTGATTTTCTGGTCCGGAACTTCCGGTTGGTTTTCCCTCACGCGCATTTCAGCATCGGCAACCATGTCCTGATACCATATTGTTTTTTCAGGCTCTCCTGCGCCGGCACTATTTGACTGGAAAAACATGGACATGGGCATAATATAGCTGTGAGGGGTAGGCGTAGATCTTCTAATTTCGTTGTATTCCATCCACAGGGCATAACACTTGTTAGTTTCATCAACGACCTCTTTTAACCTGTCCATTTCAAGCATTTTCCCGGTTTGTCCGGTAATAAAATCAACCATCCGTCTCATCTCATCCGCATAATACCCGATGGCCCGGTCATTATTGTGATAGGGCGGATCAGGGGCAAATGTGGGCACATTTTTCCAGTCAGGATGATTCATGAATACCGAATGAAATCCGGACACCCCATCGCATGGCTCTGTGAGCGCAAGGTATGCTGAGGGAACAGGATAAAGGCCGGCGGACTGATAATAAAGCCCCAGGCGCAGAAAGGTGCAACAATCGGTTGGAAGCGGCAGTTTGTCCATTGCTTCAAGGTCTTCGAAAATATGAAGACTGCCGCCGGTGCCGCTGCCGGCAAACATCGACTGAAGATGAAAGTACCAAGGGATATCCATGGCAGATAGAATTTCCACAGGGTTCGTATACTGGCTTGCCATGAATGGCAAATCGTTTTCAACACATTCCACAACTTTTTTATGTTGCTTGACCAGGCTTTTGAGTATGGGTAACTGAAGGTGCCCCATTTCACCCGGGTCCTGTTCAAGAATTTCTATAATCGGCTGGTAGAAAACAATTTCCTCAACTATTCGTGATAAACTTAGTTCCTTCTTTGCATCCATTTCTTATCCCCCCATGGTCTCCAAAAATGCCTGAACCCTTGTTTTCAACTGGCCAACACCACTTAATATGTATTCCCGATCCATACAGATAAGGGGAACTTTCCAGTCCTTAAAGTCATTTGTCAGGTTCAGTTGTTCAAATCCCCATATCTCGCAAAAGGTCAGCCGTTCAAAAATAGCACCATCCACATTAAAATCGGTTATCATTTCTTTTACATATTTAGCTCTGTTTTGATATTCCGTAAACATCCTGGCACAGGACGGACGATCTGCAACAGAATATTGGGCAAGGGCTGCTAGGGGGTCGTCAATGGTTTCATCCACATCCTTCCACAACAGTCGGGAACCAAAGCACAGGGAGTCAGCTACAACAAGGCCTCCCTGGTCTTCAATAACTTTTATATAATCAGGGTTATCACATTCTCCGCCTAAAACCATCAATCGTGCTTTATGATCGGAAATGCCATCGGCTTGTTTGAGATCGGAAAGCAGTTCCCGGAGAAGGCTGTTATACAATTCCGGAGGCATGGCCGTACTTGCTACGGTTACGGCAAGCGATTCACTGCCGGTGATCGGGGGATTGTCAGCACGCCTGAGATCATAGAGTTCTCTTAACAGTTTTCTGGACTCATTATGAAGTTTTATCGCTTCTCTGAGCTTGGCATCCGTGATTTCAACACCGAAGTGTTCCTGCATCTGGTCGCGAAGGATAGCCAGTTCTTCGGTAAACCATTCCACCTGGGGGTGTTCCGCTTTTTTGGGAAGGCTTAATATTTTTACAAAAGGGGTGTCCATCCGGCGAATCCAGTGGTCATAAACACGGCGGATGTGATCACAGCTGTTGAAAAAGACAACACCGTCAATAAAATCAAACTTTCCTTCCAGTGCCAGGTTAAACGCATGGCGTGGAAATGTGCAGTTCAGGCTGCTGAAATGGATATCCGCCAGGTCGGTGTTTGTGCTGCCTGTACCTCTGAGCCTGAACGGGAGAAAGCCTGCAGCCGTGATCAGTTCAACCGGCATGGCGGCACAGAAATATCCGATGATTTTACCACCGCTTTCTTTCCATACATCCGTTTCAGGGGTGGTAATGGTTGCGGCTGTTTCGGCAAATTTCTGAAATGCCTTTGATTGTATTCTGGTTTCCAAGATGGTCCCCCCTTCTTTTAAAAAAGATTGTTCTCAAATTCAATAGGTACAACGTGATTATTTCAGATCATTTTATGTATGTGTAATCAAAAAATGTACCAGAGTGTAATATCTTATAATACAGATGGTTAATAAATTAAAGGCTGTAAAAACACGAAATATGGCGATAAGTTTGGTTGTATTTCGTGATTTTATGTAATATGTTTGTTATTCAGGAATCAGTGATCAGTGGAGAGTGAACAGTAAAAAACTGATGACTGATGACTGATAACTGATAACTGGAAAATGATAAAAGCAGAACGTATCGATAAAAATGACTTCTTCAGGCAGGCCACAGTGAGAATCTGCGGCAGCCTCAACATAGACAGATCACTGAAAAACTGCTTTGACTATCTTGAGCAGATTATCCCCATGTCGGTGATGTATCTTCACCTGTTTGATCCTGATCATAGTGTGATCAGGAAAATTTCAGCCGTCATAAAAGATACATCTGAAATATTCTATGATACCATTCCCATACCGGAGAGCATCAAACACAGGGTGTTTGCCGACTGGTCCAATCTGAAGGACGCGATAATTATTAATCGTCCGGAATCTGATCCTGTTTCAAAAATGGTTGTCCAGTACATTAACCGGCCGGACCTGTCGTTTATAATGCTGCCCCTGAAGCTGGAAGGAGACAGACTGGGATCGATTTCCATTTACACAAAAGGAAAAGATCAATATTCACAGGTCCATGCCGATCTGTTTTCCCTCCTTAATGAACCGTTTTCTATTGCCATGTCCAATGTTTTAAGGCACCAGGAGATTTTAAAACTGAAAGATATCCTGGCTGACGACAACAAATATCTGAATCAGGAACTGCTGCGTATCTCGGGAGATGAGATCATCGGAAAAGATAAAGGATTAAAAGGCGTAATGGATATGGTCAGGCAGGTGGCTCCCCTGAACAATCCCGTACTTCTTCTGGGAGAAACAGGATCGGGAAAAGAAGTGATTGCCAATGCCATACATTATTCATCTGTACGTAAAAATCATCCTTTTATTAAAGTAAACTGTGGTGCCATACCTGAAAATCTCGTGGACAGTGAACTGTTCGGCCACGAAAAAGGCGCATTTACCGGTGCTATAGCGCAGAAGCGGGGACGGTTTGAACGGGCACACAAAGGGACCATTTTCCTGGATGAAATTGGTGAACTCCCGCCAATGGCCCAGATCCGGATGTTACGGGTACTGCAAGACAATGAGATTGAGCGGGTAGGGGGAACGGAATCCATAACCGTTGATACCCGTATCATATCCGCCACCCACCGGAATCTTGAAACGATGGTCGCAAACAAACAATTTCGTGAGGATTTGTGGTACCGGTTGAATGTTTTCCCCATTACCATCCCGCCGTTACGACAGCGGCAGGAGGACATCCCGGAACTGGTTCGCTATTTCCTTGAAAGAAAATTAAAAGAATTGAAAATGCCTGCCACACCGACCGTCTCTGCTGATACGATTGAAAAATTGAAATCCTACCGCTGGCCCGGCAATGTGAGGGAACTTGAAAACACTCTTGAACGCGCGCTGATTCAAAGCCGGGGGCAGACCGGCAGTGATTTCTCTTTTATGGTGGAGACCATTCTCCAGTCCTATAGAAATGCTGCCGCAGATGAGCCGGACAATGATAACAAATTAATGAATCTGGACGACGCCATGGCCGTCCATATTCAACATGCCTTGAAAATAACCGGGGGAAAGATATACGGGTCTGATGGTGCGGCAAAGCTTCTTGGTGTCAACCCAAATACCCTGCGAAGCCGGATGGACAGGCTGGAGATTCGGTACCGGCGAAAGGAAGTCGGAGTTTAATTCTGATGATATTGATTTCCACACTACCATTACAATGCCTTATTCAGCGCCGGCTTTCTGGGACAGAAGCCATTTCAGCATGAAAAATATGAGCAAGTACGGGAAATAGGTGATTTTTTATAAATAGTTGTGATATACCGGCAGAAAATAATGGTTGTTATTGAGTTAGTTCTCAATTTCGACAGATCGGATCAAGTTGGTCTAAGAATATTTTTTTGAATTTTATTCTACAGGAGGTTTCAATGAAGACATATGCGATTACCGGCAGTGCCACAGGAATCGGTGCTGAGGTAAAAAAAAGGATAGCAGAGTGCGGGGATAAAATAATCACTGTGGATATTAAGGCCGCGGATATTATTGCTGACCTTTCCACCCCGGAAGGCCGTGAGATTGCGATTGAAGCAATTCATAAGGAAGCACCGGACGGGCTGGACGGTTTTATTCCGTGCGCCGGCCTGGGGCCTCAGGTGCCGGATACAGCACTGGTCATATCGGTAAATTATTTTGGCGCAAAGGTGTTAACGGAAGGACTGAAGGCTCTCCTGGTAAAGAAAAAGGGAACGGTTGTTATGGTTGTTTCCAATTCAGCATCGTTTCCGGGACTTAACCCGGACCTGATCAAATTCATGCTTGAGGACAATGACGAGGAAGCCGCATGTAAACTGGTAAAAACCATTGACGGTGCGACCGCGTATGCCGCTTCAAAACAGGCGTTGACACGATGGATGAGAAGACAGACACCGGGTTGGGCAGGGGAAGGGGTCCGAATGAATGCCATTGCTCCGGGTGCTACCATGACGCCTTTATTGCAGGAGGGGCTTGAACATCCGGTATTTGGTGAAGGTATTCGTAGTTTTACGGTTCCCACCGGTGATTTTGGAACACCCGAACAGATTGCCAGCGTTATTTTGTTTTTACTGAGTGAGCAGGCGTCTTTTTGCTGTGGTTCTGTATTTTTTGTTGACGGTGGTACAGATGCGCTGTTAAGGCCGGATGAGTTTTAGCTTTTATTTTTGAAGCTATTCATGGCTATCAGAAAAGAATTTTATAACTTTTTTTTTGTTGAGCATACATGGTAGAAATGTTTCAAACGAACGGGGCAGTGATTTTCTGGCTGGCTTTAACATCGGCTATTACTTTTGTCGGTACGTTGATGCTGATTCCTGTGCTGGTGGCCCGAATCCCTTCAGACTATTTTTCTCATAAAAAACGTCATAAGGCGCCATGGCCCAATCAGCATCCTGTCGTTCGGGGAATATTGATTATTGGGAAAAACCTGCTCGGATACATTTTTATTGTAGCGGGGATTATTATGCTCATGCTGCCGGGGCAGGGCATTTTAACGATTGTGGTGGGGATGACATTGCTGGACTTCCCCGGCAAGTACAGGCTCGAACGCTGGGTGGCTTCCCGACGCCCGGTCTTGCGCTCTATAAACTGGGTTCGCCGTCGTGCAAAGCGTGACCCCCTTGTTATTGATAAATAAACTATTACTGCGGCCCCCCGTCTGCAGGCATAATCATTCCCGTGATATATGAGGATGCATCAGATGCGAGAAACAGGGCAGGGCCCAGAAGGTCTTCTGGCTGGGCAGGCCTTCGCAAGGGAATACTTTGAGATATATTCTTGATGAACTCGGGTTTCAGTTTTTTTTTAACACGTTCGGTGAGGGTTATCCCCGGCGCAATCGCGTTCACTCTTACATTGTCCGGGCCCCATGCCGCGGCCAGCGCTTTTGTTAATTGGTTGACCGCTGCTTTCAGCCCCCCCACAACTGCCTCAAAAACAACGGGCTTTGTTCCCGACAGGGAGCTGAAGTTGATGATGCTTCCTGATTTCTGTTCTACCATGACCCTGGCAACAGCCTGATTACAAAAGAATACCCCTTTGTAGTTTCGTCCATCCAGTTCATCGTAGAATGCCTCCGGCATATCGAGTGGGGGCAACACCCATGTTTCACCCGCACCACCGGCAACATTGAGCAGTACGTCTATCCGGCCGAATTCAGATATGGTTTTTTCAACCATTTCTTCAAGCTGTTTACAATTGGTCACATCGGTGGGGATTGCGATTGCTGTGCCGCCTTTGGACCTGATTTTTTCAACCGTTGATTCAAGAGCGGAAGCTGTTCTGGCCACTAATGCCACCCTGGCTCCTGCCTCGGCAAAGCCCATTGCCAGCGTGTTGCCGATCCCCCGGCTGGCGCCGGTGATAATTGTTACTTTCCCTCCTACTGAAAAACTGGGTATGGTCATGAATCCCCCTTTTAAAATAATATTTTGTTTTGCATCATTCTCTTGTGCAACCGTTTAGCCCGCAGACAAAATGCTTCCAGCTTGGCTTCAATCAGTTGAGGAAACGGGTTCCCGTCACTTTCAATGGCAAGAAACGGCAGGGCATCCATGTTTTCCAGTGTATCCACGAGTTGCCCGTTCTGCGGATCTGATGCCAGTTTGCATGTGCGGTTCATTGTCCGGTTAAGAATGGCTTCAGACAATCGGTTCGGCATACAACCGAATGGACCGATAGCAATGACACCGCATGTATGGGATGCAACTTCTGAAATAGCGCTCCCCACCGTCAGGGCAGCCTCACCGGTGAGGTTTTTTGAGATATAAGGCGCTGCCGTGTTTAGAATAGATTTAACATCCAGAGGTACTGGAGATACGAGCCCTGAGCTGGCCAGGCTTGTTTTTATGCGTTTTTCATAGCGGGACTGCAAGTAACTTGTGACAGGGAATTTCAGTTTTTCAAAAAAACTCATGGTAGTGTCTGACAGCCCGATCCTGAACATGTAATCAGAATAAACCAGCCATTCTGAAACCGGTGCGCAGACGACCGCAAAGCCTTTTTCTGCGAGTCGTTCAGTCAGATACTGGCGGGATATGGCATCTCGCCTGACAAAAATTTCGCCCGCAAGAGAAATCGTTGGAACCGTATTGACAGGGTTTTTAAGATCAATGCAGTGCAATCGGGTTGCCGTCTGTGCGAGAATTTTTTCAAAAGAATGGTAATTCCATTTTTCAATTTCTTTAAGTATATGCTTCCACTGCCTGTCATATATGTCAAGCGCCCCTGGAACGTCAACCGCATTGGCCAGTATCATGGAGCGGATATCTTCCATAATATCCGAGACGACAATGGCACACCATGCTTTCAGGTGAAAGTCCTTTTTCATACCCATATAAGAGTTTTCACAGGAAAGTGAGAACAGGGCAACGTCAGGTATCTCCAATCGTTTTATAAGATTTTGAATATAATGAAAATACTGGCCGAATCGGCAGGGGCCCGAGGCTGTGGGCATAAAATAAACCAGAATGCTGTTTTTTGATCCGTTGATTTGAATATGGTTCAGCAGAGACCCTGTTGTCAATTGCAGGGGGAGACATTCCTTGCAGGTCGTGTTGGCACGACCCAGTTTCAATACGGTTTCGTCAGAAGGCGGAAGACTGACGGCATTTATTCCCACTCCGCGAAATACTGCGGCAAACGATTCGGTCGACAGTTTTCCCATGGATGGAAGCAGCAGGGTTACACGGGGGTCCGTAATGGGCAATATATCACCGGATGATGTCACTATGTTTGTTTTGCCGTTATTCAAAACAGTGCGGGCGGGTAAAAACGTTTGTTTTCTTCTTGTCGTACCGGTCATTAATTGCCTGTATGCGGTTACAATATCAAGAAACGCTTCTATACGTGTTTCCAGACCGGCGCCTGCCGTATGACTGTCCAGTTCCAGGGTAAGGGAAGGCTTTTTGCCCATGATTTCCCTGAAATTGCTTATCAGAAAAGAATCGGGGCCGCAGGAAAAATTTGTAATGTATGTTCCAAACAGCTGTGGATGCCTTTCAACAAATTTTGCCGCCTTGAGAATCATCTGCCCCATTCCCCAGTACATGTGGGAATCAGCATGTTCTCTTTCCAGCGGGAGGAAGTCCATGGGGATCAATGTGATGCCCCTTGACGCAAATTTGGAAGGAATACCCATGTTTGCCTCTCCGGCAAAAGCGTTGTATGGTCTGCCGAAAATAACTACCGCGGTTTTTTCAGGAGAAGATTCCAGTTCGGCCAGGGCGTTTCTGCCGGTTATTTTTATTTGATCCATGCATTCCTTCTGCTTTTGCAGGGCGCAGTCAAATGCCCGGGCAGCTTTTTTCCAGGTGATTCCCATTTGAAGAGCTGTTTTGATTAAAGGCATTTTTGCGTGGATCACTCCTTTTGAAAGATCCAGCAGGGGCATCAGAACGGTTGTTCCGTTTTTTTTCAAGGCATCGAGGTCATTTTTAAATGCGGTCTGAAGATAATAGGTTTCGCCTTGAACAAACGGGCATACCTGAGAGCCTGAGCACTCGTTCTGGCTGGGAATGGCTTTAAAGTGAGGCAGGAATATATAATCAGGCGGCTGACTTTCATGAATCAGCGAATGAAAGAAGCCATGGGCCAGTTCAGCCGGATAGCAGAATGCAGCGTCTTTTTTGTCAATTCCTTCCTGTGCAGGTAAATTCGGCATGACCGGATCAAATCCCAGTTTCCTGAAAAACGTGGAATAAAGGGGATAGTAGGTATTGACCATAAAACTGCGGTTGATTCCAATCTTTCCCCCATTTTTTTTTTGGGAAGGCCGTGGGTGGGTGGGGACACCCATGTTTTTTTGTTGAAGGTGTTCATTAAAAGACTTAAATACCAGCTGCTGTCTGACTTTGACCAGGTCAAATATTTCCACATTACAGGAAATGTTCTGCCGAAGATTGTAGTAGCGGTTGCAGGCACCGCCAAATGGATACAGTTTTCCACTGTTGCCGTCAAGACGGATCGTGGCAATTTCACATTGTCGATCACATTTTTCTTTGCCCCCCTTGCAGATAAATGATTTTCCATACTGCATCTCCCGATTCATGAGTGTTTGCAGGTCAAACTGGTTTTCTCCCACCAGCCGATTCTCAATTCGCTTTTTTACTTCGAGGGCGGCACCGAATGCTCCCATAAGACCGGGCTCAGGAGGCACAATAATGGGTTTGCCGGTAAGCGATGCCATGGCAAGCGGAACCGCACGATTATAGCAGACCCCTCCCTGCATAAAAATTTTTTCGCCCACAGGCCGGTTCCCCTTCACACGGTTTGTGTAATTCATGCAGATGGAATAGGTCAGCCCGGCAATAATATCTTCGTGTTGAATACCTTCGTGAATCGCATTTTTAATATCTGAGGTAATAAACGCCGCACACTGGTCATTGAAATTGGGTGGCTTGTTTCCTTTGAGGGCGATATCGGCGATATCCTCCATTTCCACGCCAAGGGTTTCATACGCCGATTCTTCGAGAAATGATCCGGTCCCGGCGCTGCATGCTTCGTTCATGGCATAATCAGATGCCACGCCGTTTGTAATATAGGTATACTTGGCATCCTGGCCGCCGATTTCAAATATGGTGTCCACCCGGCTGTCAAAATATACGGCAGCTGCCGCATGGGCGATAATTTCATTGATAATACCGTCTGTCTGTGCGTGCAGGCCTGCAATCTGTCGGCCTGAACCGCATACCCCGAGACCGTGAATAATCACTTCCGTCGGATCAACCGTCTGGCTGATCCGGTTGAAAAGATAATGGTAGCATTTCCTTGAAGCACCCACAGGGTCACCGTTGGTTCGTAAATATATTTTTTCCAGAATCGCATTGTCTTTTTTTCGGAGAAGAACGGCCTTGGTTGTCGTGGAACCCACATCGAGCCCGAGAAGACATGTATCCCCCGATTTTATTTGAGCTGTTTCAACAGTTTTAAATGTAACCATGTCGGTAAAATTACGAAGGGGGACAAGGGTGTTGAATGCCGAATAATTGGATTTAAACAGGGACGACAAAACCGGAACCGACGGTGTCCCTTTCTCCATTGCCCACAGGGCTGCTCCCAGGGCTTCAAAATACGGTGCTTCATCCGGAACAATCAAACCGGAGATTTCCTGTCGCAGGTAAGCTATCATCATCCTGTTAAGGGCAGTTCCCCCGGTTATCATAATGTTCCGTTTTTCTATCCTGCCCAGGAGTTCAAGAATTTTACCGGACATCATCCTGCACAATCCTGCTGTAACCGATGGTTTGGGAATTCCCTTGTTGGTGGCATGAGTGCAGTCAGATTTGCAGAAAACAGAACAGCGGCCGGAAACATGATACGGTGTTGTTACATCCATCCATTGAGCGGCTTCTTCCAGTGTGACATCCATACGGCGTAATTGCTGCAGGAAAAATTCTCCTGTGCCGGAAGCACATTTGTTTCCGGTATAAACATTTGATATTTTATCCGAACTGTCCAGCGCATACACCATAAAGGTCTCACCGCCGGCCGAGACAATGGCCGGGCATGCGATATCCGGAGGTTTTACAGATTTATAGGCATATTCAACCGCTTCCGGTTCGGAGATAGATGGCAGATTGACGTGTTTTCTGAGCTTTCTGCCTGTGGTTGCAATGGTGTCAAAAGATTTTTTTTCAAGTTGTGTGAGAACCGATTTCAGTGTCTGTTTGGGGTCACCATTGTGATAATGAACCGCATAATTAATAATTTGCTTATTTTTCAGATTATTTAATCTATTTCCATTCTTTTCACCTTCAACCATGACAACAGATATGGTTGATGCACCAAGGCACAGGCCAACAGAGCTCACTTTTTTGATGGTTTGGTTTGCAGGTGCCGGCATGGTTGTAATATCAAGATGTTTCAAAATAGTTAGGAGCTCTAAATTCAGGGATTCGGAGAATAAACCGTCTTTAAATTGTATATAAATACAAGTCTGAAAAAATAACTATCATAAATTGATTGGAAAGGCAAAAAACTTTAATTCCGTGTCAGGTTCCTGTATCGAATACGATGTGGCTGATCCGCCTCATGGCCCAGGCGTTTTTTTCGATCTGCCTCATAGGCGGAATAATTTCCCTCAAACCATATCACCTGGCTGTTGCCTTCAAATGCAAGAATATGGGTGGCAATCCGATCCAGGAACCATCGATCATGGCTGATAACAACAGCGCAGCCGGCAAAATTTTCAAGCGCTTCTTCTAAAGCTCGTATGGTATTGATATCCAGATCGTTTGTGGGTTCGTCCAGCAGGATAACGTTTGCCCCTGATTTTAACATCATGGCCAAATGAACCCGGTTACGTTCGCCGCCGGAAAGTATGCCCATTTTTTTCTGCTGGTCTGATCCGGTGAAGTTGAACCGGGCAATATATGCACGGGCATTCACATCCCGATTCCCAATCTGTATGGTTTCCCGGCCTTCGGATATGACCTCCACAATAGTTTTTGATGAATCCAGTGCATCCCGGTTCTGTTCCACATAGGCCAGCTGGACGGTTTCACCTATCCTGATTGTACCGGAATCCGGTGTTTCCTGGTTGGTGATCATTTTAAACAGGGTTGTTTTTCCGGAGCCGTTCGGGCCGATAATCCCTATGATACCACCTGGCGGCAGTGAAAATGACATATTTTCTACAAGAAGTTTGTTGTCATAGGCTTTGGATACGGTATTAGATTCAATGACCAAATCCCCCAGACGGGGACCGGGTGGAATAAAGATTTCCAGGTCACTTGATCGTTGTTCCACATCCTGGCCGAACAGTTTTTCGTATGCGGTGATGCGAGCCTTGGATTTGGTCCGGCGACCTTTTGGCGTCATTCGGATCCATTCCAGTTCTCTTTCCAGGGTTTTCTGATGTTCGCTCTCTTTTTTTTTCTGCTGCTTCAGTCGGGTCTGTTTTTGTTCGAGCCATGAAGAGTAGTTCCCTTCCCACGGGATGCCGTGCCCCCGATCCAGCTCCAACATCCATCCGGCAACATTGTCAAGAAAGTAGCGATCATGGGTGACCGCGATAATCGTGCCTGGATACTGCTGGAGATGATGTTCCAGCCAGGCAACGGTTTCAGCATCCAGGTGGTTGGTGGGCTCATCCAGAAGAAGGATGTCCGGTTTTTTCAGGAGCAGCCGGCACAGGGCCACACGTCTCCGCTCGCCGCCGGAAAGTATACTGACAGGAGTTTCACCAGCCGGGCAGCGCAGGGCATCCATGGCCATTTCCAGCCTGGAATCAAGATCCCATGCATCAGAATCATCAAGCTTTTCCTGCACATCACCCTGGCGCTGAATCAGTTTGTCCATTTCATCATCTCCCATTTCCATGGCAAACTTTTCGTTGATTTCTTCGTATTCCTTCAGCAGATCAACGATTTCCTGGACTCCCTGCTCCACGATGTTCCTGACTGTCAATGTGTCATCCAGGTCCGGTTCCTGCTCAAGGTAGCCCACTGTATAGCCTTCGGAAAGAGCCGTTTCGCCGTTAAATTCTTTGTCCATACCGGCCATAATGCGCAGCAGCGTGCTTTTTCCCGAACCGTTTAATCCCAGGACGCCTATTTTTGCACCGTAAAAATAGGAAAGAGAAATATCCTTAATTACCGGTTTGTTGTTGTAATATTTGCTGACACCCATCATGGTATAGATGATTTTTTTTGTATCGGTTGTCATGGACGAGTTTCCTCCTGAAAAATGTGGTTCCTGTTTATTCAGTTGAAGGTAATGCCGCAGGTTGGATATAAATATCTTACTTTGGTGATGATGGCAAGAAGATTAAAACCTATAGACAGAACGACCCGGGCAGACATACAGGCCAATTTATACACTGAATTAAAAATTAAGAATATGTATTGACAAGGGCAATCGGGCTGGGTAATAAGTTAGTGAATATTAACTATAACAGGTGGTAATTATTTGCCACAACTATGGCAACCTGAATTTTTAATTTGTTTATAGGAGTGCCGGATGTTTGCTTAGAGACTTTCATTAAAGAAGAAGGAAGGGATTTTTAAAAAATGTTGGAAAAAGGAATTACACGGTTATCGGAAAATGATTCAAAAAAGATATTATCCGATTATGGAATACCGGTTACACGGGAAAAGGTGGTTACAACAGAAAATGATGCAGTGGCTGCCGCCGGAGAAATTGGTTATCCTGTTGTGTTGAAAGGGTCCGGTGAGGAACTGGCCCATAAGACGGAATTGAATCTGGTCGTCCTGGATGTAAGGGATGAAAAAGACGTGAGGGCTGCTTATAAAAAATTGACATCATCTTCGACGGGCAATGTAAGGGAAGTCCTGGTACAACAGATGATAAAAGGCGATCGGGAAGTTGTCATCGGAATGAGTCGTGACCCCCAGTTTGGCCCCTGTGTTATGTTCGGTATCGGCGGTATTTTTACGGAAATCCTGGAAGATGTTGTGTTTGGAATTGCCCCCCTGAGCCGGTCTGATGCCATGGATATGCTGGATGCGATTCGCGGAACCGCCATCCTGGATGGGTTTCGCGGAAAACCGGCGATTGATCGGAATGCCCTGGCAGATATCCTTGTGGCCGTAGGTGCAATTGGCATGAATCAGGACAGGGTGAGGGAGATAGATATAAACCCGCTCAAGTTCATAGATGGAAAACCCGTGGCTGTTGATGCACTGATCGTTCTGGATAATGTGCCGCATAGGGAGAAAAACTTCATTTCCCCAGCCAATGGTTTTGGTGATGGATTTCCACCCGAGTCTATCGGCATTGTGGGGGTTTCGCGAACAGTCGCATCAGATATTCCGGGTTATACAGGGATACAGATGTTTCGTATGCTTAAGAGTTGCGGATTTAAGGGACGCGTCTACCCTATCAATCCAAAGGCGGATGAGATTGACGGTGAAAAGGCATATCCGGATGTGGCGTCAGTGCCGGAACGACTGGACCTGGTCATCATCGCTGTATCAGCCCACATTGTGCCCGGTGTTTTAGAAGATTGCGTTAAAGCCCGGACGCGCTGTGTCCAGATAAGCAGTTCGGGATTTTCCGAAACCGGGAAAGACGAAGGGATAATACTGGAAAACCGGATAAAAGATATAATCATGGAAGGTGGCCTCCAGGTGATCGGCCCCAATTGTATCGGTTTTCATGTCCCTTCGAAAAATATTACAATGCATCAGGAGTTCACGGATTATCTCGAGCCCGGTCCTGTAGCGTTTATATCCCAGAGCGGTGGGCATGCCGTGAATTTTTTGTTCCTGGCGCCGGGATTTGATATCCGGGTGAGCAAGGTCATCAGTTATGGAAATGCCCTCACAACAGATTCCCATGACTTGATTTCTTACCTGGCCGATGATCCTGAAACACAGATTATCTGCATGTATCTTGAAGGCGTTAAAAATGCCGGGCGGCTGTTTGCGATGGTAAAGGAGATCTGTGCAGAAAAGCCGGTGATCATCCTGAAGGGCGGTCTTACCGATTCGGGGGCAAGGGCCGCTGCCTCCCACACCGGATCCATGGCAGGCGACAAAAAAATATGGGATACATTTTTCAGACAGACCAATGCCATGCAGGTCAATACGCTCCAGGAACTTGCCGAACTGACCACGTGTTTTTTGAAGATGGAAAAACCCATGTCCCGCATGCAGGCGGCTGTTTTAGGTCACGGGGGGGGCGCCACGGTTGCCAACGGAGATATTTGCGCCAGGGAAGGGATTGTGGTGCCGCCGCTTACGTCCAAAACCATAAACGCGTTATCAGAATTTATTCCCCTGGTCAATCAGGGTATTGCCAACCCTCTGGATGTACCGGGTGTCATGTTTAATTTAGACGCGCTTCATAGAACGTGTGAGGTGCTGAATGCCGATCCGGAGATAGATATTATCATCCTGGTTATTCAGTCACGGATTTTTTTCACGGGACAAAACGGCGATTTTCTGTCAGGCTACAAGGCGTTTTTTAAAAAATATATGCATGAGCATCCTGAAGGCAAGCCGTTAGCAGTAGCCCTTTTAGAAGAGGTCAACCTATCCTGGACGGAAACTTGCATCAGGGAGTTCAGGGAAATCGGAATTTTTTCGTTTTCGTCATTATCCGGTGCCTGTCGTGCGCTGAGGCGCTTTGCCGGATATCATAAACATGTATCATCGTAAAGCCAAAAGGAGGAAAACATGGTAGGAATCTGTTCGTTTGGAGGGTATGTTCCCCGGTATCGACTTAACCGGGGCACGATCGTGCAATCCATGGCCTGGATAAATCCGATTATCATGGCCCATGCCCAGGGTGAAAAAGCAGTGGCCAATTTTGATGAAGATGCCATAACTATGGCAGTGGCGGCAGGTATTGATGCTCTTCAAGGAATTGATCCTGCTTCTGTGGAAGGGGTTTATCTGGCGTCAACTACCATGCCGTATAAGGAGAGACTGAACGCAGCCATTGCCGTTGCCCCTTTGAATGTACCGGATCAGGTAAGGGCGGCTGATTTCAGTGGTGGCCTGAAAGCCGGTACAACTGCCATCCTTGCTGCCATTGAAGGCGTTGAATCCAAAAATATCAACAATATCCTGGTGGCTTCAGCCGACTGCCGGTTGGGAAGACCCGGCTCCACCCAGGAAATTATATTCGGGGATGCAGGGGCTGCTTTTCTCATCGGGGATACGGATGTGATCGCTGAATTCAAAGGGTCATATTCGGTCACGTATGATTTTGCGGATCACATGCGAGGTAGCGACACCCGGTTTGATCGTCAGTGGGAAGAACGGTGGATTCGCGATCTGGGATATGCGGATTTTATCCCGGAGGTGATAAACGGTCTCCTGGATAAATACCAGATGAAAATTTCAGATTTTTCAAAAGTGATCTACCCATGCAACAACCGGGGCGGACGAAAAAAAATAAACGGTAAACTGGGTATTTCTCCTGAAATAGAGCAAAGCAACCTGCAGACGGAAATCGGTGATTCCGGGACGTCTCTTCCCCTGGTCATGCTGGCCAATGCCCTTGAGGATGCCAATCCGGGTGACAGGATTCTGGTTGTCAGCTACGGCAGTGGGTGTGACGCCTTATTCTTTGAGGTGACTGAGCAAATCAAAAACCGGAAAAACAACAGGGGTATTTCCGGTTCTCTTGCCAATAAGGCTGCGCTTGACAATTATACAAAATACCTGGTCTGGCGAAATATTTTGCCAGTAGAAACCGGTATGCGGGGAGAAGTGAGTGACTTTACGGCTCTCTCAACTCTCTGGCGAAGGCAGAAAGAGATTAACGGCATGTGGGGTAGTCGTTGCAAGAAATGTAATACACCCCAGTATCCGCCGCAGAGGATCTGTGCAAACCCTGAGTGTGGTTCAGTGGATCAAATGGAGCCGTATGCCTTTGCAGATAAAACCGGTCATGTGATTACCTATACCGGGGATATGCTCGCATCGTCGTTTGATCCGCCGTCCATCTACGGGAGAATAGATTTTCAAGACGGGGGCAGATGCAATTTTGATTTTACTGACTGTGACCTTGAGGACGTAAAAACAGGTACGCCTGTGACATTGAGTTTTCGAAAAAAATATCATGACAGGACACGGGACATTGTGGGATATTTCTGGAAAGCGGTACCGGTAAAGGAGGTGAAAAAAAATGGCTGACGGAATCAAAGATAAAGTGGCTATCATCGGGATGGGATGTACAAAATTTGGTGAGCGCTGGGAATCCAGCCTTGAAGACCTTGCCATTGAAGCGATGGTTGAATGCCTGGAAGATGCGGGTATTGAGAAAAATGAGATCCAGGCAGCTTACATCGGCAACTGCTACGATGAAGTGGGTATTGGCAAGTCTGCTGTTCATCTGGCGTACGCTCTTAAGTTGCAACATATTTCCGTAACACGGACTGAAAACTATTGTGCAACGGCAACTGAAGCATTACGGGCCGCAACCTATGCGGTTGCATCCGGGGCATATGATATCGTTCTTGCCCTTGGCGCTGAAAAACTCAAAGACACAGGTTTCCCCGGCCTGCCTGCCGGCGGTGGCGGGACCGGCTCTGTTATTTCCGGGGCATCCGGCACAGGGCCGGGTACTTTTGCCCTGCTTGCCCCTCCTTATTCAAAGAAATACGGTATAGAGATGGATAAGATAAAGGAGGCAATGGCGCATGTTTCCGTTAAAAGTCATGCAAACGGTGCCATGAACCCCAAAGCCCATCTCAGGAAACCGATTACAATGGAGCAGGTATTACACGCGCCGATTATTGCCCATCCTCTGGGACTTTTTGACTGCTGCGGCGTGAGTGACGGTGCTGCTGCCGCCATCGTTACAACACCTGCTATTGCTAAAAAACTGAAACCCAACCAGGACATCGTGAAAATAAAGTCCATCCAGCTTTCGGTTGCGTCCGGCGAAGAGATGTCTTATACTTCATGGGATGGAGCCAATCTTATCACTACCCAGACCGCAGCGTCAAAAGCTTATGAAGAAGCATGTGTCAATGACCCACGGGAAGAGATCAACATTTTGGAAGTACATGACTGTTTTTCTATTACCGAGATGATCACTATGGAAGATCTCCATATCTCTCCAAAAGGCGGTGCTTACGAAGATATCATGAGCGGTTTTTATGATCTGGACGGAAAGATCCCCTGCCAGGTGGATGGCGGGCTCAAATGCTTTGGTCATCCTATCGGTGCATCCGGTCTGAGGATGGCCTATGCGGTTTATGAACAACTCCTTGAAAGGATTCCCGACGAACGGAAGGTAAAAAATGTGCGCCTTGGGTTGACCATGAACCTGGGTGGTGATCCTGCAAAAGGGGTTGTATCAGTAGCCATTTTAGGGAAAGATTAATTGCAATAAAAACAGTGGTAAATTCCCTGATCTTCATTGCCATATGACACAATATAGAAAGGGAATTGAGAGTATAGCCGTCAGGCTGATAATAGATAATTGGAATGATAGAGAGCCTTCGTGAATTCACAGAACCAGAACACGATTGACGTGTTTTTTAATCCAAAATCGGTGGCGGTTTTCGGGTCTTTACGGGAATTGCCGGGAACCGCATTCTGGGTGATTAAAAATATGAAGGCTTTTGGATTTTCAGGTTCCATTTATCCGATTAATCCGGAACCGGCCAAATACAACGAAGTCATGGGATTAAAGGTTTTTTCACATCTAAATGAATGTGAAGGGACTGTCGACCTGGTGGTGATTATTACACCGCCTCCGACGATACCGGATATTGTCAGGGAATGCGGCCAAAAGAACGTTAAGGCCGTTATCATCATGTCGGAAGGATTTGCCGAAGCCGGAAAGGAGGGAGAATATCTGCAGAACCAGGCGACAGATATTGCCCGCCGGGCAGGGATACGCATCATGGGTCCGAATACATTCGGTTCGGTAAACACATCCAACGGCCTTGTGACTGTGCCGCCTTATGTGGATAACGAGAAATTGGAAAAAGGCGGGATCGCATTCTGCAGTCAGACCGGCTCTATCGGACCCCACCAGATGCCCCTTTCAGACTGGGCATATCCCTTAAGCAAAATGTGCGATATCGGCAATAAATGCGATGTGGATGAAACGGACATGCTGGACTATTTTGCGGATGATTCGGAAACATCCGTCGTTGCCATGCACCTGGAAGATGTCCATGACGGGAAACGATTTATGGAAGCGGCCCGGAACCTCACTTCCCGCAAACCCCTTATCATATTAAAAACCGGTCGAACCGAGGCAGGCGCCAGGGCGTCTGCTTCTCATACCGGATCACTCATGGGGCGTGATCATATCTATGATGCCGCATTGAAACAGGCAGGCGCCATACGTGTTAATACCTGGCGGGAACTGTGGGAAGTGCCGAAAACGTTTTATTATCAATCGCTCCCTGCCGGCAACCGGTTTGCCGTCGTTACATTTACCGGTGGCCAGGGTGTTATTGCTGCCGATGCCGCGGCTGATGCCGGTCTGACAATCGCGGAATTCAAACAAACTACGGTGGATAAATTGTCCGCATATTTTCACCGGCTGGGGAATAATCCGGTGGATGTGGGACCGGCCATGTCGGATTCAAGGAGCCAGAGTGCTTCCAATCCCTTTGCCGTTGTTGAAGACGTGTCTGTTATTGTATTGAATGATGAAAATGTGGATTGTGCAACCATTACTTTTCATGCCGGCAATCAAATGATTACATTTTTTCCGGAGTTCCTGAACATGATGGACCGGATAACAGACGGCGTTTCAAAACCGGTGAACATATGGCTTTACGGTACCAGTCTTTCAGCAATGGAAGATTTGTCAAGGCAGTTCCAGTCCCGTGGGTATCCGGCTTACATGGATCTGGATATTGCGATAAAATCACTTGGATATGCTGCTTATTATTCAAAAACAAGGCTTGATGGGAATATGGTTTAAAACATAAGGAGAACCGTCCATGCTGAAAGAAATTATCCTGAATGCATTGAATGAAACCTCAATTGAGTGTAAAAAATCTTATTGGTTGCCAGTTGCCTGTCAACATCATTTTCAATTATTTATTATCATTCTCAACCGCCTCATAAAACATATCCATAAAATCCGGAATCGCACTCATCACCCGTTTCCAGCTTGGTATGTATGCCGAGTGCATGGGATTCTTCAGAAACATTTCACCGGCATTATAAACATTCTGGGCAAAGAGATCCACGGTCTGCTCTTCAATATGTCTGTCAAGCCCAAGTCCATTGATAATTGCATCGTCATTGTACTGCTCAAGCATGTCCATGGCATTTTTGAAATAGGCGGATTTGATTGATCGGAACATGCCTGATGTAAATACCTTTCCGCTCTGCGATAGTTTGGTGAAGATGGTACTTGAAATTTCAAGACTCATTTTTGAAAGCCCTGCCTTTTTGTCATCATCAGAAAGGGGCTGATGTTTATGGTCGTAACAATCGGCAATATCCACCTGACAGATCCTGTTGGTTGAATTGTTCCTGTGAACTTCGGAGAGAATCCCGATTTCCAGTCCCCAGTCACTGGGAATCCGGATGGTTTTAACAACATCCGCGCGCATTGAAAACTCCCCGGCCAGCGGATACCGGAAGCTGTCAAGATATTCAAGGAATTTGTCGTAACCAAAGAATTCCTTTAACGTTCGGATCAAAGGCGTTACCAGCAGCCGTGTAACTCTTCCGTTGAGTTTTTTGTCAGAAGCCCTGTAGTAATATCCTTTGCAATACCTGTAATTGAAATTCGGGTCGGCAACAGGATAGAGCAGCCTTGCCAGGAGCGACCGGTTGTAAGTTATAATGTCGCAGTCGTGAATGGCGATGGCCTCTGATTTGTCAGAGGCGATTAAGTACCCGAAACAAAACCAGGCATTTCGTCCTTTTCCCATCTCTTTTGGCGCGATACCCATATCCACGAGAAGATTATCCAGATATTCTAATCGTGGACCGTTGTTCCACAGTATTTTATAGTCCTGTGGAAGGCATTTAAAATATTCCCTTGCCCGTTGAAATTCTTTCTTGTTTGCCCGGTCAAGCCCGATTACAATCTCATTCAAATAGTTAACCTTCTGTAGTTCATTTAAAATATTGGGAAGAGCCGGGCCATCCAGTTCGGAGTACAGGCACGGCAGCACAAGAGCCATTGGCCTTTTTTTTGAAAATTTCAGAAGCCTTGCTTCCAGATCTTCAGTGGAAAAATTTCTAAAATTATGCAGTGTGGTGATTACGCCGTTTTGATGAAAATCTCCCATGATGACAACCTTTTAAATGTGAAATTATAACCAATAAATATAAAGGTTTAGAAATATATTCGAAAAAATAAAATTTGATTTTTTAAAATATTCGTTATTATTACAATATTTATATTGTAATAACAAGATATTATAGTGTAATGGCAGGTAAACTTCAAACTTAACAGAAAGACATGGAATTTCTATTCCATGTAAAATCTGATTTTTCAAAAAAAGATACCAAAATTATTAAGGGATGAAGGAATATAAATTTTCTAAAGACTGACTTTTGACTTTGACATCGTCGATGGGATGCTCATATTATGACGAAACAGTGATACAGAACAATCAACTATATCAGGATGAGGTGAATAAATTATGGATAAAGCAGAATTGATTAAAAATATACCGTTTTCAGAGGCTGTGGATATCGCCGGGTTGGTGGGCTACGAAGAGGGCCGGGTGGTAAGCCGGACGCTTGCCAATAAGGAATATGTAGGAATCACCCTTTTTGCTTTTGATAAAGGGGAGGGTATCAGCGCCCATTCCGCACCAGGTGATGCCATGGTTCAGATTTTAGACGGAGAGGCCCTGATTAATGTGGGCGGAAAAGAAATTACGGCAACCACCGGCCATGTTGTTGTCATGCCAGCTGATGTCCCGCACGCGCTCACCGCTGTGTCACAGTTTAAAATGATATTGACTGTGGTGAAGCGGCCTGTGGGCATTAAGGGATTGTGATAAAATAAAAGCCCATCCGGCTACCCGATTCTGCCTCTTTACTCATAGTGGGTCCACATTCGAATTATTTTAACGATTTTTTTGTCATCAATAATTTGATAAACTAAGCGGTGCTGTATATTTATCCGCCGAGAACAGGCCCCAGATAAATCACCTATTAGTTTTTCAAAGGGTGGGGGAGTCTGGAAGGGATTTTCACGGAGGATATCAAGCAATTGTTCAGCCTTCGACCTCAAACCAGTAGAAGATAATTTCTTGGCATCTTTTTGAGCCTGTTTTGTGAAGACAATTTGCCAACTCACCAGTCAATATCCTTTGTACATTCATCAATTGGTGTGGCTAAACCTTCACGAACCGATTCGCGCATCCCAGGAATATTCAGAAGATAGAGAGTTTCCTGAATTGATCGCCAGTCATCCTCTGAAATAAGCACTGCCCTGCCACGTTTACTCGTTATGATAATTGGCTCGTGGGAAGATGCAGTTTCATCAATAAGTCTATAAAGCTTTGATCTTGCTTCAGTTGCTGTCAAAATTGGCATAATTGACCTCCA
>JAUXDD010000117.1 GCA_030618465.1 Desulfobacteraceae bacterium | reverse complement strand
TATAAATTTGATCATATCGGTATTGTTGTCAAAGATATTGAAAAATCCATTTCATTTTATTCCGGAGTTTTAGATCTTAAATTCAGTGACATTCATGAGTACCGGCTGGACAATGTGAATGTCAGGGGTAAAAAAACATCATACACGATGCGGATCGCTTTTGCAGAAATAAAACCGATCCGGATGGAATTGATTGAAATTGTTGACGGAGAAAGCCTGCACACGGAATTTTTAAAAACAAAAGGGCAGGGCATACAGCATCTGGCTTTTGATGTAAAGGATCTTAAAAAAGAGATTGCCAATGCCAAAGAACTTGGTCTTGAACTGATTACATACTTTGAACAGGCTGGCGTTCCGGTGATGGCCTACTTTGATACCGGAAACGGGATGATACTGGAGCTGGTCCAGGAAAATGTGATGGAGAAGATTAAGGATGCTGAAAATCAATCTGAATAAGTGTTCTGCAAACCTTTGTAAACACTAAAATGGAGAAAAAGAATGGAAATAACCAGATATAATGATGTCAAACCTGTACACTTTGATAATGATATTGCAAAAGGTGTTGCCGGTCGCGTCCTGATTGGAAAGGATGCCGGCGCGCAGAATTTTTGTATGCGAATTTTTGAATTGTCCAGAGATGGTCACACCCCAAAGCATACCCATGACTGGGAACATGAAATTTTTATCCATTCCGGTAAAGGCGAAGTTTTCAACGGAGGTGAATGGACGAGTGTTGAACCGGGTTGTTCTGTTTTCATACCCGGAAATGAAGAACACCAGTTTAAAAATCAAAACGATGAACCATTTGTTCTTGTCTGTCTTGTGCCTTCCAGTGCGCCTGAGTTGTGAGGCATCGATTGTTTTTATTGTTGATTAATGCTTATAGCTTACGTCAGAAAAGAGCCTTTGCCAATTCAGTTCAAAAATACAATTTTTTTGTTTATCAGAATGCAGATTAGAGATGAAAAAACAACTTATCTCAAGGAATTCGGATGGATAGATTATAACATAGAATCACATGAACCGGTTGGTTGCGTGTATGATACGGATATATCAGGCAGGGGGATTGCTTGTATCTGACGGGATGTCCATCAATACGAATTTTGTAGGGTGGGTGGAACCATCCTTTATTGAATGCGATGTGTTTTGTTTTCGGGAATTCGCATATAATAAACGATTCCGACGATATGTGTAACCCACCGGATAATGCCCATATACATTTTTGACCAATAGATCACTTTAATTAATCTCCATCCCTGACAATTAAGGTTTTGCTGCATATATGATTTTCCAATCTAAACAATAATTGGTGGGATCGATATATCTGGAAAAAAATGGACAGCCGGGTGGATCAATCCGTCGGGAACGGTCGCGACCGTTCCCGACAGCAATGATGCACGCACATGGTAACAAATCACATCTCATATATGAAATATTCATAATCTGTCAATCGGTTAAATTAGTTCACCCTTCAATACTGCCGGCATTTTCTTGATTTTAAATAAGGGTGATCATATAATACCCCAATTTTCTAATGTACCATTCAAAAAAATGCCATATGTTTTAAAAACATCAGGAGAATTTCAATCATGAACCTCAAACAATTCCGATATTCAGCAGACAACCTGGGATATCTGATTTACGGGGAAAAAACTGCCGTTGCCGTTGACGGCGGTGATGTTGAAGCCATTCTTTCATTTATTAATACAACCGGGCTTGAACTAAAATACGTTGTCAATACCCATACCCATCCGGACCACACCACCGGCAACAGGGATCTGGTAAAAAAAACCGGTGCGGAATTCCTGGCAATTCCTGATTTGATAAAAAAGAAAGTCATTGAACTGGAAGGGGAAAAAATCAATATCTATCATACCCCCGGCCATTCCGAAGACTCGATTGTTTTTCATGTTGATGATTTTCTTGTCGCAGGAGACACCCTTTTTAACGGGAAAGTCGGGCGCTGTTTTACCGGTGACCTCAAAGGCTTTTTATCTTCCATCAAAAAACTCCTTGAGCTTCCGGACCAGACCCTGATTTATGCCGGCCATGACTATGTGGAAGAGTATATAGACACGGCAGAAAGCATTGAGCCGGACAATCCCCATATTGCCGGTTATCTTGAAAAGTATGACCCTGACCATGTGGTTTCCACACTGGCAGATGAACTGAACGTCAACCCCACATTACGGTTCAATGATGATAAAATAATTGCCATATTAAAGAAAAAGGGATTACCAGCTGAAACCGAATATGATAGATGGAAGTCTGTTATGTCTATTGTCTGATTACATATAAAACGGAGAACCTGAAATGACTGAAAAACTCGTAATCATCGGGGGCGTTGCCGGCGGGGCAACTGCTGCCGCCAGAGCCCGACGGCTGAATGAACATGCTGACATTATCCTGTTTGAACGGGGGGAACACACCTCCTTTGCCAACTGTGGACTGCCCTATTACATCGGCAATGTCATTAAAAAACGGAATTACCTGCTTGTCACCACACCGGAAGAATTTAAAAAGCGTTATAATATCGATATCAGGACCTGCAGCAATGTTATCGCCATAGACAGAAAAAACAAACAGGTTGAGGTAAACAACACAAAAACCGGTGAAGTCTATCGGCAGGATTACAACAAAATCATTCTTTCCCCCGGCGCAGAACCCATAAAGCCGCCGATAGATGGAATAGAATCCGATAGGATTTTTACATTACGGAATATTCCGGACACCGATCGCATAAAGGCATTTGTTGATGCGAACATGACCGAATCGGCGGTGATCGTGGGCGGCGGTTTCATCGGCATTGAAATGGCTGAAAACCTTGCACACCGGGGGGTGAAAATTACCATTTTGGAAATGCTCGACCAGGTCATGGCCCCGATGGATTTTGAAATGGCATCCATTATCCATGCGCACCTGAAGGAAAAAGGTGTCCGGCTGGAACTGGAAAACGGGGTGAAAGGATTTAAACAGAACGGGAACTCGCTCACCGTAATGACAGCCAATGGAAACACCATTGAATGCGACATGGCCATTTTGTCAATCGGTGTCAAACCGGAAAACAAACTGGCTAAAGATGCGGGCCTGACTATCGGGAAAAGGGGCGGCATAAAGGTTGATGCATATATGAAAACATCGGACCCGGATATCCTGGCTGCCGGTGATGCGGTTGAAGTTAAAGATTTTGTCACCGGCCAGCCGGCAATGATACCCCTTGCGGGACCTGCAAATAAACAGGGGCGAATTACTGCTGATAATGCCATGGGACGGAAATCTGATTTCAGGGGAACCCTTGGCACATCCATTGTAAAAATATTTGATCTGACCGCCGCCTGTACCGGCCTGAATGAAAAAATACTGAAACAGAAAAATATCCCTTATCAGAAAAGCTATACGAATTCCCCATCCCATGCCACCTATTATCCGGGGGCGAACAGCATGTCCGTCAAACTCCTGTTTGCACCGGAAAACGGCAGGATTCTCGGTGCCCAGATTATCGGTGTAGACGGTGTGGACAAACGCATTGATGTGATTGCCACAGCCATTTACGGGTCCATGACCGTCTATGATCTTGAGGCGCTTGAACTGGCTTATGCCCCGCCCTTTTCTTCTGCAAAAGACCCGGTGAACATGGCAGGATTTGTAGCGGCAAACATGTTAAAAGGGGATGTGAAAACTGTATTCTGGAATGAGTTGGATGAACTGGACAGGGATGAGTTTGTTTTAATTGATCTTCGGACAAAAAAAGAAATTGAAGAACTGGGTGACATTGAAGGATCAATTCATATTCCCATTGATAACCTTCGTGAGAAAATGGAGGAACTGGACAGAAAAAAAACGTATATTCTGTATTGCGCGGTGGGTATGAGAGGATATGTGGGTTATCGGATTCTTTCACAGAATGGTTTTAAAGCAGAAAATCTCAGCGGGGGGTATGAGCTGTATAAATATATTAATAATGACAAATGACAAAATTCAAATTCATGGATGTTTTTTTATTTATTAACATTTGGAATTGAATTGTCATTTGAGTTTTGTCATTTGAAATCAACAGAACCCCATGTACTCTCGACTCTCGATTGTTCTGAAAGTTGTTATCGTGAGTCCAAAATCAGGAATACAATAAAATGTGCGGTATCCACGGTATTATTTCAGCATCCCTTTCAAAAGAAGAAATTAATGAACGCCTGCGGGTCATGGGCGAGCTGCAGCGGCATCGTGGGCCTGATGATCAGGCAGAGCAGGTCTTTTCGTATAATGACCGGCATGTTGGTTTTGGTTTTGTGCGCCTGTCCATCCTGGATCTTGAAACCGGCATGCAGCCCATTATATGCCCGCAAGACAAATCCGCCATTATCTGCAACGGCCAGATTTACAACTACATCGAGCTCAAACCCCTGGTGTCTGATGAAATGTTTACCTCAAAAGGAGATGTTGAGGTGGGCCTGCATTTATACCGCAAAAAAGGGATTAATTTTTTACAGGACTTAAACGGCATGTATGCAGGCGCCATTTATGACCCGCTGAATGCCAGGATTATCCTGTTCCGTGACCGGTTCGGGATTAAACCCCTGTATTATACCCTGCATGATGACAATTTTGTATTTTCCTCTGAAATCAAACCCCTGTTATCCGGCAGCAAACGCCCAAAAAAGCTGAACGAGTCGCGGCTTGCCACCTATTTTACATACCGCTATCTACCGGGTGAAGAGACCCTGTTTTCCGGTATAAAACGCCTCCCGTCAGGATCATATCTTGCGTATGATCTGAATACCGGCAAGTTCTCTGTCACCCGGTACTGGGAATACAGGCCGGACAATGAAGTCCCTGACATGTCACTTGAAGAAGCCACAGAACGTTTCTACGCGCTTTTTTCAGATGCCGTGCGTATTCGACTGCGATCGGATGTTGAGGTGGGCAGTCTGATCAGCGGCGGAATAGACTCTTCTGCCGTAGCATCCCAGGCAGCCCTTATAAAGCCTAATATCCAGCTGTTTACCATGTCCTTCAAGGAAAAAAACTATAATGAACTCCCCCTGGTACAATCCTTCATCAAAGCGAAAAACAACCGTTTTAAATCCTCAGTGCACTACTCAAAACTCTGCAGCAGGGAAACCCTTGAACGGCTCCCGGATATTGTCAGGTCACTTGAAGAGCCCATATCACTGGGTACAATACTTCCCACAGACCAGGTATGCGAACTGGCAGGAAACCATCTGAAAGTCGTCCTCACAGGCGAAGGTGCGGATGAAATTTTTGGGGGTTACCGAAAGTTCCTGATCGAAACTGCCGCCCACCACTATCACGAACTGTCTCCTGAAAGGCAGAAGGAACTTGTAACCGCATACCCTGAACTGAAAACGTATCTGGCCGTTCGAAACATTGATCCGGCAAAACGCTATATACAGAGTGAGTGTCTGTATGATGCGGACGAACTCAAACGCCTGATCGGAAGAGATGTTCCCGATGATCTTTTCCCGGAAGATGCGCGTCCGCTTTTAAGGGGGGATGAACATTCCCTGAATGCGGCAATTGCCTTTGAAAGCAGGTCCAGGCTGCCGGACTATGTAATCCTGCGCCTTGACAAGCTGTCCATGCGTCATTCCCTTGAGACACGCACACCGTTTCTGGATTACCGCCTTGCGGAGTTTGCTTCAACCCTGCCTGTACACTACAAGGTAAACCTTGAAGAAAACAGAGAAAAATATATCTGCAGTCATGCCTATACAGTATATGATGTGCTGGATCATGAAACAGCATTCAGAAAAAAACTGCCCTTTACCATCCCCCTGGCCCAATGGCTGTCTCAGCCATCCCACCTCCCTGAATTTATGCAGGAATTCCTTCTTGGAGATGGGATCAGGCACCAGGGGATACTTAACCCGGAGGTTGTCAGAACCCATGTAAAAAATGTATCTGCCGACGGGGTGGGACCCCAGACACTTGTTTCTGAAGCAGACAGAGTTTTTGCTATTATAATTTTTTCGTTGTGGTATAATGATTTTTTTTAAAAACAAAGCATTTCGTAGCATATATAATTTTAAATATGAACAAAAACGAACTGATAAATCAATATTCTGAAAAACTTCTTGATAAAATTCGCTCACAAATTCCCGGCGGACAAAGAACGTACGGTTTTGAATATGAGTTCATCCCGTCTGCCCCTCTCGATGTTGATCGGATGGAGCAGATTTACACCCTTCTTCCTGAATGCGGTTTTAATAAAGATGGGCACTATTTTGTCAACTCAAACGGCATGTATATTTCATTTGAACCAGGAGGCCAGATAGAATATGACTCTGTTCCGTTGCTGCCTGAAGACAAAGATTCATTTCACAAATCACTGGCATTCATCGAACATATCAATGCGGAGATTAAATCCGCCCTCGGTATAGAATATATAGGCACCGGCTTTATTCCAAACAGGGGGGAATCACCGTTGTGTCTCACATCAGGCCGTTACATGAATCTCCATGCAAGACTGGCAAAAAGCGGTTCAAGGGGCCATGAAATGATGAAAGGCACCGCCTCCATTCATCTTCATGCGTGTATCCTGGATGTCAGGGAGTTGCCGAACCTGTTTTCCCGTTTTCACACGATGTCCCAAATGGATGAATTCCGTATGCAGCCTGAACGTCGGGATATCTGGAACAAAACAGACCCGGGCCGCTGCGCGCTGCCGTTTCAAAAAATTGATGAAATAACGGAACCCATTCATGTTACACGCGAACTGGTTCGGGTTGCTGCAGAGGCTTATGTATTAGGAAAAGAAGTCCCGTATTATGAGCTGGAAAATGAAACCTTTGGTGATTTTCTTTATCATATGACAACTATATTCACCGATATCCGTCTCAACATCAAAGGCCCCACATTTGAACTGAGAACACTGGACAGCATGCCCATGGAAAATTTTGAGCAGGCATGGGATACATTTATTTCAATCATTGAATCATAAGGGAGAGTATTATGAAGGACGTTGTTATTTATACCACCAACTCTTGTCCCTACTGCATCCGGGCTAAAAATCTTCTTGAAAAAAAGAACACAAACTACCAGGAACTGAGCATTGATGAAAATCCTGACCTTGTGGATGAAGCTATAAAAAAAAGCGGGGGCAGAACCACTGTCCCGCAGATTTTTATTGGGGATCTTCATGTGGGCGGATGTGACGAGCTTTACGCCATGGAGAGTGAAGGGAAACTGGATGGATTGCTGAAGGGCGATTAGCGGTTTCACTTCCGGAGGATGTGTTTCGAATTTAATTCCGAAGTCGTTTTAAAAACCCGAAGTCGTTTTAAAAAATTGATACATGATACAAAATAAGTAACCCAGTCCTATCTTATCCTGTATCTTGAAACCTGCATCATAAACACCTCATTCCTTTCCCCGCAGCATGCCGGATCCCGGTATCTCTTTGCACAGCGAATTATGCAGTGCCCGCTGGGCATCGACAAACTGATTCCGTTCAACAATAAATTGCATATTTGTCTGCCTTGATGTTTGCGACATTGCTAAAATGTTGATTCTGGCATCTGCCAGGGCGCGGGCGGCATAGGCCAGGATTCCGGGTTTTGCAATATTGGAACCGATTGCGCATACAATACCCACTTCTTTATATGTGACTGTTTCAAACTTGTCTTCCAGGTCTTTAATCATCTCAGGTGTGCAGTCCTGTTCAAAAATGATCATTTCGATGGTGTTGGCATTTGTCATTTTACTGATGTAGGAGGCTTTGTGCCGCGATAAAATTTTCATTATTTTTAAATCAAATCCCACCTCCCCCACCATCCAGGTATCGTGAACTTCCAGGCATATAACCTTATTCGAACCGGTCACTATTTCAATTTTTGACTTGGGGCTGATATACTCTTTTGTAATCAGTGTCCCTTCGTGATCCGGTTCAAACGCGTTTTTTACACGAATGGGGATTCCGTTCACTTCAAGCGGCTTGGATGCTTTCGGATGAATGGCCTCCATTCCCACATCGGCAATCTGATCAGCCACATCAAAGTTTGTGTTGCATACCGGGTGGATATTGTCCTTACCCATGATCGCAGGATCACCCGAACTCAAATGAAACTCCTTGTGAATAACAGCTTCTCTGGCTCTCAACAATACGGCAATCTTGGAAAATGTCACTTCCGAATAACCGCGGTCAAATTCACGCATGATACCTTCCGTACCTTTGGCATATCCTGTTGCAAAACAGATGGTACGTGACGGATCAACGGAAACAAATACATCCTTGATCCGTTCATCAATAGTCAATTCACGACCGTCATGCCAGCCGCTTAAATCAATATATGTGGAATCGTAACCCCGATCCTGTAAAATATTGGCGGAATTATAAGCACTGTGCATTTCGCCCAGTGAGGCCAGCAACTCACGGGCAGCCAGAAGGAGTTCATGCCGGTTCACATATCCTGAAGCGAGGACAGCAGACATGCTTTTCAATACGCTTACAGCCTGGTCAATGCGATCGTTGATGAACTCGTTGGCATCATCAAGATCAAGCCCGGCATTCACAAATCCCTTATTCATCATACACAGATTTTCCTTGAGGGTATTCAGGGCGATCTGATAATCACTGTGTTTTTTAAATTTTTCATAAATACCAGGCTGCCCGGTCTGCTTATGTTCCAGGAGTTCGTTGGTAACACCGCCATAGGCAGATACGACATAAATCCGGTTGTAAATATCATTTTTGTCCCTGAGTATGATATTGTCAACTATTTCACCAAAGCGCGACATGGATGTGCCACCAATTTTTTCAACACGCAGATTAGGATTTTTCATCACAGAGTTGCTCCTTTTTGATCACTCATAATATTCCAATTGGATGAATATGAAAACAATTTTATCCTTTAAAAATGGATGTTTGTCAAATCATAAATCGAATCACTGGCAATTTTCGGCGGATTTGAATAATTTCAGAACACCTGATCCCTGTGAATCTAATATGATTTTTGTGGCTATATTTTGCCCAATTCTGCTTAATTGAATTATTCGAATACCCCTGTCGTCTGCTTGCAATAACCATCTATTTGATTTATAATATAACTTATTATGATTTATAATTTATCCGATCTTATTGACATCAAAAACATGCAGAAACTGCTGGACAGCTTCTGCGGGGCAATCGGAATTGCCGCGGCAATTGTTGACATTGACGGGAAAATACTGATTGACTCAAATCGGCAGGGGATTTGTGCGGACTTCTATTTTAAAAATTCTGTCACCCGAAGACGATGCATTAAAAATAACACTTCCCTGGCAGGC
>JAUXDD010000286.1 GCA_030618465.1 Desulfobacteraceae bacterium | reverse complement strand
CTCTCCATATCTTGTTTTCTCCTTTTGGAGGTTTTCTGTTAATGAAATTTTATAATGGGTCATATATATACAGAATAAACCGGTTATTCCTCGGTAAACGGATTTTCTTCACTCGAGTCCAGCAGGTGCTTCATAATCTTGCCCACAGCATTTTTGGGAAGGGCTGAATTCCGGATTTCCCAGTGGACAGGTATTTTAAAAGAAGCAAGTGTCTCCGCAGACCAGGCTCTCAGTTCTTCCACATCCAGTTTCGCGCCAGTGACGGGTACGATTATTGCTTTGACCTCCTGGCCCAGTTCTTTATGATCCACCCCCACAACAGCAGCTTCGGCAACCTTCGGGTGGGCACCCAGTCGCAGTTCGATCTCTATGGGATAAATGTTTTCCGAACCTCGCAAAATCAGGTCACGGGCGCGTGAATTGATAATCAGGTGACCGTCTTCATCGATTTTTCCGATATCGCCGGTAGCCAGCCATCGTCCGTCTTTAATGGTTTCTGCGGTCTCTTCAGGTTGTTTCCAGTATTCGAGCATAATCAGGGGGCTCCGGGTATAAATTTCTCCGTCAATGCCTTTCCCCACCGGGTTGCCGTCATGATCACGGATCTCTATCTGGATCGTGGGTAGGGGCCTGCCTGCCGAAAGGGGCTTTTGCCTGTACTCATCGCCGAAATTGATGGTGGCCAGTGCCGTGCATTCGGTCAGTCCGTAACCCAGCGCCAGGCTGTCGCCGGCATTGGGGAACACCCTGCGCATATCATCCTGGAGTTCTTTGGGCATGGGTGCGCCACCGTTACCCAGGCTGGTTATGCCTGAAAGATCATGTTTGCCCACATCCGGATGGTTGACAAACCGGTGGGCCAGTGTGCCCATGGGAGACCATGCCATGATTTCTTCTTTTTTTATCAGCTCCATGGCCTGTTTCGGATCAAAACGACCGTCCATCCATACGGTTTTCATCCCGGTGGCCATGGAAATGACGGCCCCGGTATGGAGGCCGGATACATGAAACAGGGGGCTGGTGAAAAGGCCGGCCGGTTTTTCTACCGGGGCAATATCGCGAATCTGCAGCAGCCGAAATCCGTGAAAAAGCTGAATTCCGATGAGCGCAATGATGTTTCTGTGGGACTGAACCGCACCTTTCGGGCGACCGGTCGTACCGCTGGTATAAAGGATACATGCGGGATCATCTTCATTTATGGGATATGTGGACAGTTCGGCATCTGTGTCGTATTCAACCAGGGATTTGAAATCCGTTTCCATGGTTACAACCGGTACAGGAACATCCACACCGCTGAGTCTGGCCAGTCGTTTTTCATCACCAACCAGCAGCTTCGACTCTGAATCTTCCAGGCCGTACATGATTTCATCTGCGACCCACCATCCGTTTAATCCCACGGCAATGGCCCCCAGACTCACGGTGGCCCAGAAGGTCATGATCCATTCGGGTTTGTTGGAACCCAGTATTGCCACCCGGTCGCCTTTTTTAATCCCGTACTTTTCCTGCAAGGCTTTGGCAATGGATGTTACGGCCTTCAGGTGCCCGGCAAATGTGATCCGGCGGTCATCATAGATAATGTATTCCCTGTCCCCAAAACCGGCAGATGCCTCAAGGACAGCGCGCAGGGAAGTCGCCCGGTTTTTAAAAACCAGCATCTTCTCCCCCATGACCACTTCTTCATGGGTTTCAAAAAAACCTCCGGGGCCACAAAGCGCAGCCTCAATTTCAAAAACAGTTTCCATATCTTTCATAATAAACTCCATATCCTTTTATTTTGGTAATGCGTTCAGTAAACCTTAACTCAGAAGTTCAGCGTACTGTTCGGCCTACCACTGGAAATAGCCGTTAACACAATATAATACAGTTTATAAAGGGTCAGGGAAACAAAAGCAATGCCAGACGATTTCATATGGATTACCTAGGGGATTTATGAATTACTCCAGAGACATCAGGTATGTTCTGAGGTTTTCTTTTTTACTATTCAAACCGATTTTCTTCCGGATGTTGTACCGGTGGGCATCAATCGTTCGGGACGACATATGCAGCAACTGTGCAATATCCTTTGACGTTTTTCCCTGCTTCACGAGATTGGCCACCTGGATTTCCGCGGGGGTCAGTTTCAGATAAGTCGATGAAATACCGCGGATAAAGGGCGAAACAATATCTTTCAGGTTGGATTCAATAATTTTCAGAAATTGTTTCTGACGGTCATCCATCCGGCCTTTTTTCAAAGTTTCCAGATGCGGCATAATGAGTTCCTTGACATTAAACAATATTTTTTCTTCAAGTTCTGTTTTATCTTCTTCCCTTTTTCCCAGCAACACTCTTAATGCTGCGTTTACTTCTTCAAGATTTCGGGTGCGCTCTTTCACCAGTTGCTCAAGTTGATTCCGGTGTTTTAGGAGTTCGCGTTCATTTTTTCGCAGTTCTTTTTCAGCCTGTTTGTACTTGGAGATATCCCTGGCAATAAGACCCAGATAATTTTTTATTTTAAACGCTTTCACATTCATATGGGTGAAGCTGCCAAACTGTTTGGGCAGGACAAAATCCCGCATTACCGATTTGCCGGTTTCCATCACCCGGATATATCGGATATATCGTTCCTCTTTGATACCTGGAATCATGTCCATAAGATTTTTCCCGATCAGGTCCTTTTTGGTGATACCGGAGGGGAGCATCCTGACACCGGCGTCATTGATCTCAACCAGGTTGAAATGTGAATCATATATTGAAAATGAATCAGTTGCATATTTCATAAAGTGAGAAAAAATTTCTTCAGGAAGGTCCGGGCGGGTCTTTTTTTTGGCCATTTTTACCCCTTGTAAACCCCATTGGTTTTTTAACGTAGACAAAAATTACTTTATTTTTATGAGTGTTTCATAAATGCCGGATATAGCTTCCTTTAACCAAAAGGAAGGGGTGTGTCAAGAGAAGTGTTTGCCGGTCAGCCTGTTTGCCGGTTATATGGGAAAAAATATCTGTTATTTAGTGTCCATCCAGAAATGAGATAGTTTGTTCAATTTCAAGGAAGGCGAAAATTTTAACCGGAGTAATATATTTAATATTTCGAGGATTAAAATTTGAGCCTGACGCAGAAATT
>JAUXDD010000176.1 GCA_030618465.1 Desulfobacteraceae bacterium | reverse complement strand
TTTTTCTTCAATCTGGTCATTGCGGGTGGCCCTGGCAAAATCCAGGTTCTGCCGGAGATTGGTGTCGTTGGGAATATACTGCTCAGCCTTGCGGTAGTTCAATATGGCACGGCCGATATACTTTGTCCGGAAGTAGATATTCCCCATATTGTAGTAGAGTTTTCCGTTATGAATACCACCTTCTTTGACAATGCGTTCGTATCGCATGAGGGATTTCCGGTACAGCGATCGGGCCTGTTCAGGATCTGTTGCCGCAAGTTTGTTTGCCTCCTGGAACATTTCACGGGCCTGGGCGTAGAGGTTGGATATTTCAGCGGAATCTAAGGAAGCACCATACAGGGATGTAGGTAAATAAGATAAGGCTAAAAGACTTATGCTGATAAAAAATATTATTCTTGGAATTTTTTTAGTAAGTGATCTGTTCATTTCAAAACCTTTTCCAGCTTCTTCCCAAGACCCAACGTCTGCTCAACCAATGTGTTCATATCAGACACATCGGATGCCCCTGCATACCGTCCGGCCTCGCACCGGTCGAATATATTTCTTAAATTATCAAGGGATTCCAGAGCCACGCCTTTTTCAGCAAGGGCCTTTTTTACATCATTAAACACAATCGCCCCATGGGTAATTCGCAGTTTGGCACCCAGGTAGTTTCGGAGGGCATCAAGGATGATGTCGCCGGATTTCTGTTCAGATGTTTCGTGCGCGGCTTTTTTCAGGTCTGCTGACAAGCCGGCATAGGCCTTTTTGGCGCGGGTTGCCATCGGATCGGCATGTTTCTTCCTGACGATAGCCGTACCGGACAACAGCAGGATATACACAACAGGCGGAAGCACGACCATGCAGAACCATACCGGCGATGTGATCAGGGTCTTCAGGCCCACATGCTGATTTTTAATGACACTCATATCATCGTAGTTATATGCGATACCCTTTGTCCAGGTTTCCACTTCGCTGCCTGCAGTCGTAGGTGCGGATGTCCCTTCCGCATCCAGTGCCGTAATAACCCTTGTTTCTTTGACGGTTATGGGTATGGGGGCCGTGCGGGCAATTTCATATTTTCCTGTTTGCGTGTCAAAATAGGGGAGTTCAATGGGGGGTATCTCTTTAATACCCGGTCTGAGCGCCCGTATTGTCTGGGTGAAAATTTTCTGTTTTTCCTGTGTTTCGCCCACTGCCCGTTCTCTGGGGATTTTAAAACTGTTTGTTAATGCCAGTTGCCCTGTCAAAGGCGGCAAGGTAACATGGTCAAGATAATCCGGTCCGCTTAATGAGAGTTTAAGGGTAATGGGATCACCGACGCTTATTTTTGTTGGTGTGGCCCGGGCATTTATTCTGTATTCGCCCACATGACCTGCAAAATTGACCGGCCGGCCCTCTTTGGGTACATCTTTGACTTCAAGATCAAGTGAATTTGAAGGGACAACTGCTTTCTGGTATACCCCTTTTCTGCCTGCTCCGAAAAAATTATCGTTAAAGAAATCATTTCCAAACGGGCTTCTGCGTTGTGACTGTCGATAGCCTACAAGTGTTTCACAGGCGACTGTTGTCGGAGCTATGTGGATAATTCCCGGTTTTTTGGGGATCAGAATTTTCTTAAAAGTAATGGTGGCGTATTCTTTCCCGCTAAGCCTGTCCTGCCCCTTTTTGCCAAACACTTCACCGTCGCCAAGCGGAATGCGATAAAATTTTTCGCCGGTGGTTGTATCCACTTCAGGATCAATAAAATCAAAAGCGTCTTTTTTTTCCAGAAGGGGCATGGTGAAATTATATCCCCTTACGTCCTGGCCGATATACCATTTAACCGTAAGGATCACCGGTTCGCCCACATAACAGTGTACTTTTGACAGAAACAGGCGAAGTTTGAAACTGTCGGTTTCAGCAGGTTTCTGAACAGTGATCGTAAGGGGGCTTGTCCATATGGTTTTTCCTTCCGCATGAACGGCAATGGCAGGGATGGACAACCTGCCTGTCTTCCTGGGTACAAGCTGATAGGAAAATACATATCCCTGTTTCGTACTCCGGGTCATGTGGCCGTTGATGATGGAAATAGAACTGCTGTTGTCTTGCCTGCCCCCCTGAAATTCAACAGAAAAACTGGTAACCGGCGTCATGTCGGGCTGTTCAGGATTTTCACTGCCGGAAACCTGAATCTGGAAGATAAACGGCTCGCCTGCAAAGACCGACATCCGTTCGGAAACCGCGTCTGCTTTTAGCTCCTGAGCGTCAGCCGGTATCCACAAAAAAATAAGCATGGATTGAAGCAATATAAAAATGGAAATATGGGTTGTTTTTTTCATTACCAGTCCTTATCCACTTTCCTGTAACCCCCGGATGCGTGCTGCATGCGCTGTTTTTTATTTTCCTTTTCCTCATCAAGGATACTGTCAGCATTATCCGGCATTTGAACAGCAGTTGCCTGTTTCTGTTCTTCGCCTTCTGAGTCCTGATCCTTATCCGGTTTATCGGTATCCTGTTTTTGCTGCTGGTCCTGTCCTTGCTTTTGCTTCTGATCTTGGCCCTGCTGTGGTTTCTGACACTGTTCGTTCTGATTTTCTTCCATGGATTCCAGGGCATCTTTAAGAGATTTCAGGGATGCCTGCTGGTGTTTACCTGCAGTTTCGGTTTCATTCTTATCCAGTTTTTCTACGGCAGCATCCTGTTCTTTTGTGGAATTATCAAGATGAAGTTTTGACTGTTGACCCGAGTCCAGTGCATTTTGTCCCTGGCCGGCCAGACTGTCGGAAAGGGTCTGTGTTTCATCTTTTAATTGTCCCTGGGCGTCTGCAATATTCTTTATCCTGTTTTTCAGGTCATTAGTCAGATCATTAGACGGACCGCCGGATTTTTTTTCATTGTTTAATGCTTCATTTCGGCCCAGCAGGGCTTCCTGTTGTTGAATCAGCTCTTTCATTTTATTGGCCGTATTTTCCATTTGTTCCTGCTGGTTTTTTGCCGCTTCTTCCTGCTTTTTAATTTCATCAAGAATGGATTTCATCATCAGGCGGACTACTTCGATATTCTCCGCAGCCTGGCTGAATTCAGGATCGAGCACAAGTGCTTCCTGGAAATACCGGATGCCTTCACCATATGCTTCCAGGGCCTTTTTCATATCGCTGTCCTGTTGCCGTTCCGCTTCACGGACAGAGCAAAGTCCAAGGTTGAATTTACTTTTTGCTTCCAGGTTAAAGTCTTTGCTTTTGACCGATGCCTGTTTAAACGCGTCTTTCGCACCTGAAAAGTTATCTTTTTTGTATAGGGCGGCACCCTTGTTGAAATAGATATGTGCGGATTCAGGATCATCTACACCTGCCTCTTCGTATGATTCCAGCGCCTCGTCATACTTTCCGGCGGCAAAAGCCGTATTGCCTTTTTTTACCAGCTTGCCGGCAGAATCCGCCAGAGCAGCTGTTGTATGCATGAAAAGTAAAATGCAAATAATGGGTACAAAACCTATGGGATATATTTTTTTATACAATATTCTTCTGCACCTGTTTTCGTTCGTTTATTAACATCTCAATACAGAGAAATACAAACGCAACCCCAAGAAATATCTGAAATTTTTCTTCATATCGTTTAATGGTTTCAGATTCAAGCTTCTTTTTTTCAGCAGTTGCGATCAGTCTTGTATATACATTGCCCAGATCAATAGTGCCGGTGGACACATTTAAATATTTACCGCCGGGTGTGGCATTAACCATTTTACGCAGGGTATCGGCATCCAGACGGCTCCAGATTTCCTGGCCGTTGTATTTAAGAAAGATTTTCTGCCCGCTTTTTGTTGTAACGGGAATGCGTCTTCCCTCATCCTCATCCCCCAGGCCGATGGCAATAATTCGAATTCCTTTTTCACCAGCCGCTTGTGCCGCCTCAACCGGGAAGCTGTCATGGTCCTCGCCGTCAGTAATCAGGATGATATCCTTGAATTCTTTTACCTGGTTGTCAAACACATCAGTCATTACCCGTCTCAGGGCATCACCGATCAGGGTGCCGCCGCGGGCAATACTGTCGGTTGAAATATCGTTGATCATCATGCGGAAAAATCCATAATCAAGGGTCAGCGGGCATTTGACGGCCGCTGTACCGGCAAACGCAACCAGCCCGATCCGGTCACCTTCCAGGCGTTCAATACAGTCAAGAATGGCCAGTTTTGCCCGTTCCAGGCGGTTGGGTACAAGGTCTTCCGCCAGCATGCTTTTTGAAACATCCACCAAGAATACCACATCCCTGCCGCTGCGTTCAATGGTTTCCGGTTTGGGGTTCCATGCCGGACGGGTCAGGGCAATAATAATAAAAATCAGTGCCAGGAGCACGATATTATATTTCCATATCCTTTTGACATGACTGACGGAGATGGGTATCCTGTCAAGAAGTCCGGCGTCAATAAACATCCTGAGGGCTTTTCGCCGTTTTTGCCATGCATACACATAGGCGGCAATGAAAAAAGGGATGACCCACAAAAGATAAAGCATGGTTATATGTTGCAGTTTGATGTCACTCATGGAATTTTCCTGAATACCGTACAGCTTAAAAAGATTTCAAGTCCGATGAATATCAGTCCTGCCAGGCCAAAAGGCAGGAAAGATTCTTTATAATCCACAAACCGGATTGATTCAATCTCGCTTTTTTCCAGTTTGTCAATTTCTTCGTAAATGGCCTGCAATGATCCGGCATCTTCAGCCATACGGAAAAACCCGCCTGTTTTTTCGGCAACTGCCTTTAAAGCACTTGTGTCCACTCTTTGCCCGGTGGGGACCTTGTACACTCCAAAAGGGGTTCGAATGGATGTTACGGCATCGCCGCCGCCAATGGCAATGGCATACACCTTGATGCCCCATTTTTCTGCCAGTTCGGCTGCCTGGACGGGATCTCGCTTGCCGGTGTTGTTTTCGCCGTCAGATAAAAGGATAATGATCCGGCTTTTGATCTGGTAGTTTTTTTTATTTCCGGTTCGCTGCTTTGAAAGGGTTTCATCAGCGGTTTTTAAACGGGCTGCAGCCAGGGCCAGAGCATCGCCAATGGCAGTACCGTCTTCCTCCCGGGTCTGAACCAGTTTGACACTGTCAAGAAAAGGTTTCAGCGCACCATGGGCAAGGGTCATCGGACAGATGGTGTCCGGATATCTGGCAAAGGCGATTATACCTATCAGGTCATTGGGACGCCCGGGGAGATCACGTCCGTTTCCAAGGGCAAATTCCTTGAATACTTCTTTGACCACATCAAGCCGGTTCATCTGCCTGCCCTTGTACTCCATTTCCGCTGCCATACTTCCTGAGCGGTCAACCACCATTTCAATGGCTACTCCCTTGCTGATGTCGAGTATCTGCTCACGGCCAGTCTGGGGACGTGCCAGTGCAATGGTGATGCAGATAAGCGCAAGGACACGGATGATCATCGGCAGGGAATATAACCGCTGGCGAAGCGAATGTCCGGAGCGTGCCGCGTTTCCGATTGAAGAAAAGCGGATCGTGCTTCTTTTCATGGTCAGCCGCCGTAAAACCGGCAGCAGCGGTATCAATATCAGAAGTAAAAATGCCCAGGGCGACTCAAAATGCATAAATAAAGAGATGGTTACTCCTTTTCCTGTGTTTCCACAATGAAATCCCTGCAACTGTCAAATGTTATTTTTATATCGTCATTTGCCGGTTGAAGCTCGGCAAATTTAACCAGATCACAGTGTGTCAGGAAATTTTTTAACAACTGGTTGTATGTGTCGGGGAAACGTTTTCGTGTGTCAAGGCCTGACAAAAACTCTTCGGTTGTTTGTTCGGGAGCCTTGATGCTGAAACGGTTTTCAATGTATAGACGAAGTATGTCTGAAATTCGCTGATAAAAAAGTTTCACGTCTCCTTTTCCCACCAGGTTTTCCGATATAAGTTTATCAAGTTCATCAAATGCCAGTTCGTGGGCCGGGAATTTCAGCTGGATATCACCATTAGCTGTCTGCCGTCGTTTTCTGATGATAATAAAGGCGATCACGCCGCCGGCCATAAGGATGCCGGCGATCGTGCCGATACAGATCCACATACTGTATGTCCGTGGCAGATTCACCGGTGGTCTGATGTCATGCAGCTTCATCTCTTCCATTTTTTCCGGCAAAAGGGATGTGACAGTAATTATGATTTCTTCTGTTTCAATCTCATGCAGTTTTGTCTCTTTTTCTTCTTTTTCCCAGAAGGTGATTTTCATGGGTGGAATGGTATAATTTCCGGAAAGAAACGGTTCAAGCACATAGGAACGGCTGATGCTGATTTTATTTCCTTCAATGAGTTCGGGTGGTGATGTGTGGTAGTCAACAATTCCGAACTGCTCCAGCTTTTCGCCGAATCCGGGCAGTTCCACTTCATAACCTTCATCAGAGTCAACACGGATCGTCAGATTCAGCCGGTCCGCGATGGAGATTTCTTTTTTGTCCGTATCCAGGTTCACTGCCACCGGACCGCGTTCATATGTTTCGTGAAAGCCGGTATCTTCTTTTTTTTCCGCCGTGTCCGTCTCCTCTTTGGGACTGCAGGAAAACAGGACGAGCGCGCATACAATAAACAGCAGGGTCAGGTTTGTCCGGAAAGTCGGATCGTAGCCATGTCGTT
>JAUXDD010000242.1 GCA_030618465.1 Desulfobacteraceae bacterium | reverse complement strand
CTGGCCCCTGCCGATCAGGACGACGGTTGTCAATAAAAGGGCGGCAACCACAATTATAAATGTGCCGACCGCCTTTTCTCTTTTCTTAAATTCAAGTTCCATGATTTATTGTCTCTTGTGAATCTTTAAGTATCAATGTGTCTGGCCACGGACATGCCCTGAATCCCGATCAGGTTGTTTTGGGCACAGTGGTCAAGCTCCCGTCTGTAATAAGGATTGTTTTTTTGGAAAACTTGTGAATAAAATTTAAATCATAGGAAAGAAATACAATCGGAATTTCCTCCATCAGGAAGCTGTCTAAAATATCGATAAAAATATGATACTTATGGTGCTCCATAAAGTCCTCTGGACATTCCAGAATCAGGAACTCGGGTGATTTGATCAACTCCCTTATGGTAATGGCAATTCTCAAGTCCAGCTGATTCAATTCTGCTGAAGGAAAATCAAGTTTCTTCTCAATTTTAAAGTGTCGGCACAGTTTTTTGGTTCTTTCCTTAAGTTCAAAGGGAATTGAATCTTCGAAATAATAACTCGTAAGGAATATATTTTCACGTAATGTCCTGTTGCTTATCACCCCCGAATCAGAAGCAATGTAACCAATTTTTCTTTTCACTGGAAGAAGGTTTCTATAATCAGAAAAATCAAGGGGGACGCCATTAAAGTAATATTCCCCTTCCACCGGTTTTGTCAGCGTTGCCAGCGCCCTTAAAAACAGGCGGGCATCAGCAGCTGAATCCGTCTTTATTGAACACACATCCCCCGCAGACAGTGCAAAACAGATTTTATTAAACCCATTTCCACTACCTTCAGGTGCCAGTTTGTAGTCAGACAGTTCGCAAATTGTCACATGAAGACCTTATAAATCTTATAAATAAAATATTCCTGAAATTGCCACATTTATTACCAGTATATAAAAAAAACATTCAATTGCCGCATTTGTGGTGACCTTCGGGATATTTGTCATCTGTTTTTTAGCCCCAAAACCATAGTACAGGCACACAACCGTAATTGTAATTCCAAAACATATGGCCTTAACAATTCCCACAATGATATCAGACATGGTTATGGCTTTTGCAATCTGACCTAACAGGTTACCCATAGGTATATAGGTAAATGCCATTACAACCGCATAACCACCGATAATTGACACCAGATCAAAGATAATAAAAAGATAAAGAATGGCAAATGTTATCCCAATTAATCTCGGAATACACAATATTCGCATGGGATCAATTCCAGCCATTTCAATTGCCTCAATTTCATTGAGAACCTTCATATAGCTGGTCTCAATAGTCACAGCGGTAGCCGACCTCAGGATAACCAGTATGGCTGTAACTAAAGGCCCGATTTCCCTGACCAGAAGAATTATTGTCACCTTCCCGAGGTCATATTGCCCGGAAATCCTGGAAAATTGAATAAGCAGCATACTACCCATAATCAGAGCTATGGGAATAATCAGTGGAAGTGCCTGCACACCGGTAAAATACATCTGTTCCACAACAACTCTTCGTAAAGCCCTCCGCCCTTCGGTCGGCCGATAAAAAAAAAGCATGCATATTCTATAAAAAAAGGCGATTAGGTTGAAGACGTGCCTTATATAGGCTAACACGCTTCTGCCTATATATCCTGTATAGCCGGAAAATCGAGCCATTGTCACTCTGGTAAAAAAATAGAATAATCGGATTAACTTACATGGTACGTTAAAATTACTGGGCTTTTTTTGATTAATTACTTATTTATAATTTTACAATAATGATTTGAAAGGTCAACATAATATGTACAAAAGGAATCACCCCTGTTAATATTTTCGGGAAAAAATAACCTGTGGTAATCTATGAGCCTTTAGGGTATAATGGAATTAATTGAAAAATAAAAACCCCCATACAATTAAATCACAAATTAAAATTCGAATTATGCAGAGTCACTCTATGCTTAAAAACTCATTAGCTCATTCACTTTTCATTTTTGTATTTGTAATCAGTATAGTTCTTTTTTGTACTGAAGAAAATGGACTTTGTTCTTATAATGATGAATTCGCTTTTATAAAAGCCGATAATTATCTGAGCAGGGGAAAGTTTGTTGAAGCGCTTGGTATGTACCAGGAAGTTGCAATATTGTCTGCAAATATAAATACGCGTGCGCGCGCCCTTTTATTCCTCGGATATACATATGTTCATTTCCTTAACCAGTATGAAACATCCGTGAACCAGTTCAACAACATCATAGTCAAATATCCGGATACACCGGCTGCTTCCGATGCCCTGTTGAACAGGGGGATGGTTTTATATGATAGGGGTAATTATAAAAAAGCACATAAAACATTTATTGAATATATAAATAACTATCCGGAGGGAATGCGAAAGCAGTCGGCTGCAATATGGGCAGACCGTTCCAGAGCCCTGATGAACGGGGCAAGAGACCACATGCCCAGACTCACCCCTGAAGATACAATGATGAGAGTCCTGGTCAGGAAAAATGCCGGACATGTGACGTTTGCATCCAAAGGGAAAATAACCGTGGTAGACGAGAAATCAGGTGACACGCTGTATTCCGGGGAAAAACCTGTTTATTTTTCCAAAAAAGGTTCCTTTCTGACAATGAACCGCCGGAAAATTGGAACGAATTCATGTATAATCAAACCCCATGATTCCCTGCTCCTTCTGGATGGACGCCGTTATCGAGGATTTTTTAAACTGGCAGGTGCCAAAAAAGGATTCAATGCTGTAAATATCATTCAAATAGAAGATTATCTGTATGGTGTGGTGCCTAAAGAAATGCCGGCTTCATGGGAAAAGCAGGCCCTGATGGCTCAGTCTGTAGCGGCAAGAACATATGCGCTTTACGTCAAGGGAAACAGACGTCTTGAGCCTTACGACCTGGACGCAACCACAATGTCACAGGTTTATGGGGGATATAATTCTGAAACACCGAAGTCGAACAAAGCTGTTGACCAGACATGCGGACAGATCATGACACACAATGATGAACTTATCATTGCCTATTACCATTCAAACAGCGGGGGACATACTGAAGATCCAGGGAATGTTTGGGAAACAGATATCCTGTGTCCAAGGGGAATCCCCGACACATACAGCGCCAGGGCATCCCGTACAGACTGGAACTATTTTTTATCATACCGTAATGCAGAAAAACTGTTGGGAAAACGTGGTCTTAAAACAGGTCGTATAAAAAGAGTCCAAACCTCAGGCAAATCCAGATCCGGTCGTGCCCTTGATGTACTGATCACATCAAATACAGGCGTGTCCAGGCTGTCAGGCAACAATTTCAGAATCAAAATTGGGGAATCAAAATTAAAGAGTACTAATTTTAATATGATTAACCACCCTGACGGCATCCTTTTTAAAGGCAAAGGATATGGCCACGGTGTCGGCATGAGCCAATGGGGCGCAAGAAGGATGGCGAAGGAGGGTTCCGGTTATCACGATATTTTAAAGTTTTATTACCAGAATATTAAAATCAGGGATTTGTTTCAGGGTCGTGAAAAAAGCAAATCATCCCTGGTTGGGATGTAAATTGGGATAATTTATTTTTTCCACTGCCCTCGGGTCGTAATAATCCATCTAAAGGTATCCTGTATGAGCTTACATAAAAACATGGTCCTGCTGTTTTTTTTACCAGGACTTGTTTTCAATACCTGTATAGTTCATGCCCGGAATATCAATGGAACAGCAGAGGCCACCCTGGTAATCGGCCATGTATCTATACAGAAAAAAAACATGGCAGATACCCGCTGGTTGCATAAGGGGGATCTTATAATGCCCGGTGACCGGGTATTAACAAAGAAAAATGCCAGGATTGAAATCAGGCTGCCGGATAACAGTATTCTTCGTTTTGACGGAAAAACAACATTCACGCTGGAATCAGCTTTTTTCAATAAAAGGACAAATGAAAGAAAAATCAAAACCATACTGGTTGTTGGAAAAGTCTGGGCACATGTCACAAAATGTTCAAACGGAATGGGATATTTTAACATTTCCACGAGCCATGCTGTCGTCAATGCCAGCAGTTCCGTTTTTCGAATGGATATATACAGAGACCTTCCAGCTGAAATAAAAGTGTATAAAGGTGATGTTGCTGTCCGGAACCGTGAAGAAATGATGATCCGGCAGACTCATAAAAGTGTAGTAAAAGAACCGGCCCCGCAAGTGCCAAATCCTTCAAAACAGAAAGACTGGACCCATCATGTAAGTTCCATGCACCAGATGGTTATCTGGAAAGACGGCCTGGCAACAAAGCCTTTCCGGTTTTCTGCAAAATCAGATTCAAACCGCTGGATCATGTGGAACCGGAAACTGGATGAAAAAATCAGTAATCAGTGACCAGATATCACTAATTACTTAGTGTCCATCCAGAAATGAGATAGTTTGTTCAATTTCAAGGAAGGCGAAAATTTTAACCGGAGTAATATATTTAATATTTCGAGGATTAAAATTTGAGCCTGACGCAGAAATTGGACAAA